>CAZKDA010000037.1:0-27891 GCA_964551455.1 uncultured Saprospiraceae bacterium | reverse complement strand
TTTGAATGAAAGCGCTTCGGGGGTAAAAAAACCGTGGTTGGAAAAGATTTCCAGGAAAGTTTCCTCAGCTTTTTCGGGCTGACCGGAAAAGGCGATATACGCCGAAGCCAGCAACAGCGAAGCGTCGCCATTGCCTTTATTACTTTCGATCTTGAGTTGTTCAAATGCCTCGAGGTAGTGTTTTCCGGCAATGTTCAAAGTGCCCAATGCAAATGCGGCATCTTTGCTACCGGTTTCGGCGGCTTTGAGATAATGATCTTTTGCATCGTCGAAATTATTCAACTTCAATTGAGCCAGCGAACCCAAAAGGAAGTGTGCGACAGTTTCCTGGTTTTCCGTGGCTTTTGAATAATGGAAAGCAGCTTTTTCAATATCCTGAACCCCTTCTTCATAACAATACCCGATCCGAAGATGATCGGCTTCTTTGAGATTCAAAAACAAGGGCAAAGCCTCTTCAAACTCAGCGTTTTGGAACAGCCCGATAGCTTTTTTGTAATCTTTCAAATCCGAATTGAGGAGTTTTTTGTCAAATCCGTTATAGTGAAAAACAAGGCTGTCTCTTTGGTTTTTCAGCAATTGTTGTTGTGTTTCAAGCAACGATTGAGGATTGAAGATTAGGGTTTCCGGGGTCAGGGTTTTGGAGGCAATGGCCTTGTGATCATTCTTAAGATTGGAAACCTGCATCTTGGGACGTTCGGTCAGTTCGAGGTTGTTACACCATTCTTCCAGGAAATGCACCAGCCAGATGACCTTTGATTTGTCGCCATTCCGGCCGTGGCGCATCAGGTACCAGATATTAAAAAAGCGGTCGCTGATCTGGTACAGGTTGTTTTTGGTGTTTGTCCGGATTTTGTGGATCACGTCACTTTTTACGAGTTGGTTGAGGTTGGCAGAAACGACTTTACTTTCCATGCGGGTTCGTTCGGCGATCTCCTTCACGCTGATGGCATCCCAACTCAGGGCTATCGTTTCAACGATCTCCTGCTGAGGAGCCGGCAGGTCATCCATTTTGTGTTTGTAAAGTGGGGTTACGCGATCCAAAACCGTTTCCAGATCCTGGAAGGCATTGCCATCTTCGTTGTCGGCAAATATTTCAAACAGCAAAACAATGGTGCGGATGACGCCGCCAGTCAATCGCCTGAGTGCCTCGACCCTTCCTTTTTGATTGAGAACAATTTCCTGAACCTCGCCATATTTGTAAAACTTCCCCAGCTTGATCAACAATTCGCGGGTAGAGTGGGCATCGAGGCTGTCGAGCCGTTCGATTTTAAAAAACTCATAAAAGGGATGATTGTAATCATAAAAGGCTTCCAGCACTACTGATGACGCAGCAAAGATGCGCAGGTCAGAGGAGGTTTGGAGGATCTTCCGCAATCGGTGAATTTCCTTGTCTTTGAATTTCTGAAACATGTCGCCGAAGTTGTCAATAAAAAGAATGATCTTCTTTTCGTGCTTTTGCAACTGGGAAGTTAACAGGTCAAAACAAGCTTTTTCGTATTCATCATCTGCGTTGTTTTGTTTTGAAAGGCTTTCCATTTCGGATTTCAACCCATCGAAAAGCGAGCTTTTTTCCTCCAGCAATTCGGCGATCCGCTCCCAGAGTTTGAACAAGGCGCGGATGCTGTATTCTTCTTCGTTGAAAACCAGCGGGATCAGCCATTCGCTAAGGTTTTTATCATTCTCGATCTCGTAGCTGAGGCGCAGCAACAAAGTAGTTTTCCCCATGCCGTGCTTCCCCTCGATCAGGAAATGCTGCTCAGGGTGTTCCATTTTGGAAGTCTTAATTTCCTCGAATAGTTTTTTGAATATTTTCAATCGCACCACATAGCTGACGATCAGTTCCTCTTTCGATTGATTCTGTGGGTTGTAAATGTAAGCCACTGCAGGTCGGTTGTTTTTGAGCTTGTATTGAAACATGATCTTTGATTTTTTTACCTCGCTTTAATTATACTTCGGCAATTTTTTTTCTCACGCAAAGCCGCCAAGACCGCAAAGCGTTGAATTTTAATACTTAGCGCCTTTGTGTCCCGTTTTTTTCCAGAAAAAGTGGGATAGTTCATTGATTTTTAACTTTTTAGAAAAAGTTGACAATCTATTGTTTAATTTAATCTAAGGCGTTTTTAATTCTTTTACTAACATATTGCAAAGGGTCGAAAAGTTCTCCGTTCACCTTTTAGCATATTTTTTCCACCAAAGCTGCAGGATGGGAGAGTTGAACACAAACACATCCTGGTGGCTATTGATGTAACCGTCAAATTCCAGTATTTCCAGAATCCTCGAGGCATCTTCCATGCCATTGAAAGCATCGGGCGCAACGCGGTCTTCAGTTGCTATTTTCAATAAAATTTCTTTGGCCAGGCTGCTTTCCGCCGGGGTCAGCGATTTGTCCAACCTGCTGTAATAATTTTCAAAATAAATATTATTGCGATGATTGCTGGCTTTTTCGAGCACTTCATCCACCAGTTCTTTTGTCACTGCCCGGCCAGTCGATTCATATTCATCGATCAGCATTTGAACGACCAGTTGGATAAAAAAAGGGATCAGCCAGCTCAACCTGTCGAGCATGTGCTTGAGCGAGCCATTCACAAACGGTACGTTGTAATTGCGAAGCAATTGCATGGTAAATTTCAGCGCTTCCTTTTCGCTCAGTGGCGGCACTTCCACGATATTGAGATCGTTGATGGTAGCCGTGGCGTTGAGTTTCCGGGCAATATTGGGCAAACCGATAGAGCCGGTATAAATAAACTGGATTCCGCTCTTTGCTCTTTGCCGGATACTGCGGTTGGTGTGCAAAAAATCAGCGGCTGCCTTTTCGCCGTGTTCGCTGATGATCCGTTCCAGTGCAATGGGAAATTCATCCACGAGAAAAACAATGGTGAAATCAGTGGTGTTGAGCGTTCGCATCAGCTTTTCAAATTCTTTGCTGAATTTCGGCGGCTCTTTCTCCTGGGTTTCAAATTCAATATTCCACACTTTTACCCTTTTGATATGCTCTGCAAATTGCTCGAAAATGCCGGAAACCTTCTCCGATGCTTTGGCCAGTTTGCTCACCGCCTCACTTGCAAGCAGCTCTTCGGCGAGGAGCTTGAAATACGCTTCGCTATCGTCGATATCTTCGACGCTGACATACAAAAAAACGTAACCTTTTTGGGGTTTGTCTTCCAGGAAACGCATGATAGAGGTTTTCCCTGCACGGCGGGGAGCGGACATAAAGATATGGCTCCCGGAGTCGAGCCTCCGGTAAATTTTATTGACAATCCTGGTACGTGGATAGAAGTCTTTGCCACGCGGCGTTTGGCCGACTATGTTTTTCATGTATGTTCACAGGTTTTTAAAAATGCGGCAACTTTATTCATCGGCAGGAGATTTTGTATGTTTTGAAAATCAATTCGCTGCAATTCCCAAATTGGTGATGTAAAAAGTTTGATGACAAAATTTTCATTGTCAACACAAATATACCTTCGTCTTTTTGGATTTACAAGTTTGACAATTATAATTTTGTCAAGATGTGAAATTCTAACGCAAACTTAACAATTGGTTGTATGCTGGGTAAATGGAACGCCGATGACGCTGCTCAAGCAGAGGTTTGCAGATTTTTTAATCCGTGAATATCTGCCAAATCAGCGTCATCGGCGTTCCATTCAATTTTTCATTGATCGGGATAAGTTTGTATTTTGCAATTCCACCTTGTCGAATAGAAAACTCTGTTGATGAGAAAAATAATTTTCCAGGTATTTTTTATGATCTCATTCATAGGCCTTGCCGGTTCACAGTCTTATGAAGCCTTTGTTTTCCATCAAAACCGCTACAACAAAGACGTCCGGATCGAAAAGGTGATCGTGGGCAACGGAAAAACCGAAATCCAAATGACGATTCTTTCGCTGAATGCTGATATGGATATTTTCCTTTTTCCGCCGGAAACGGAACAATCCATCATTTTGAGAACTTTTGAAAAAACCTATACGATCAGGAACGCTGACGGCATTCCTTTTCATCCGGAACGAGCTCCTGTTGCCATGAATACAGCCAAATCTTTCAGCCTTTATTTTGACCAGATCCCGGATTACGTCACTGAATTCGATGTGATCGAAAGGGTAGAGCCATTCGACAGCGGTTTTTCATTTTTCAATGTAAAGCTTTCTGCCACCAGAGATTTGAAAAAGTCTTTGCGGTTTAGTGATTCCATTGACTTTCAACGTTATTTCAATTCGACGCCAAATCGACATCCGATGGAAGGTTTTTGGACAATACAAAACGAACGGATCACCACTTTTAAGAAAAAGAAAAAAACGCCCGTTGAACTGAAATATTCGGACACGATCGCGCTTGTAGCCGAAGATGGTCTGCTCAGGGCATATCAGTTCAATGGGGAGGAATACCGGATTGCCATAAAAGAATTGGACAACTATTTTGTGCTGCGTTCGGATATCATCGAGTCCATCATTTTGCTGGAAGTTTCCGATGACCTTGAAGCTGTGAAATTATTCGGACGGTTAGACAAATCCACTGTTTTCAAACGAAAGAAAGAACAAAGAAAAGTCAAAGAAATAATCCTGAGAACGATTTGGAAGAAACTCGAAACGCCTTGATTTTTTTATAATCACGCCGCCATCACGCCGATGGAAAGCACGATCGTTGATATCAGGATTAATATCCCGATCAGCGGCATAATGAACTTCAGCCAGGTATCGTAATTTACATTGACCATCGCCAGCGAAGGCAGGATCAGTCCGGCCGGTGTCAAAAATCCCATGATCCCCATTCCGAACAAATAGGCATTGATGATCTGTTCACGCGGAACGCCAGCTACCTCAGCAAGGCCGCCGAGGATGGGCATCGTCAAAACCGCCATCCCGCTTGATGAAGGGATGAAGATCGTCAACCCGGCGTAAACAAACATCAGCGACACAATGAAAAAAACACTGGACATGCCATCAACGGAGTCAGCGGCATAAAATAAAATAGTATCGGAAATCAAACCTGCATCCAGAATGACGGCGACGCCTCTGGCAATTCCGATGATAAAAGCCACGCCCAGCAACTCTTTAGCGCCGTTGATGAACGCCAAAATGAATTCCTTTTCGTTGATCCGTTGCACGATCCCGATAATTACCGACGTCACCAAAAACAAGGCGGTCATTTCCACAAACCACCATTCCATCCGGGCCACGCCGTAGATCATCACCACAAAAGTCAGTGCAAATAAAACCAACAATAACCTCGTCTTGCCGTCCATTGCGGTGAGTTGGCCGGTTTCGAGGACTGTAGGGTAGGAGAGGCTTTTTCCTTCATTTTTATTGTACAAAATCGATTTCGCAGGGTCGCGTTTTACTTTGTTGGCGTAGCGCAAAATCCAGGCGATGCAGATGCCCGTGCCCAATACCAGCATGATGAGCCGACTGAGAATACCAGAAGTCCAGGTGATGCCAGCGGCATAAGAAGCGATGATGGTTGCAAAAGGATTGACGGTGGAAGCCATGAAACCCATGCTCGACCCCACATAAATGACCGCAAGAGGAACCATCACATCATAACCGGCAGCGAGAAAAACAGGAACCAAAATGGGATAAAAAGCGATGGTTTCTTCGGCGAGGCCAAAAGTGGTGCCGCCGATAGCCATCAGTGTGGTGACGATGATGATGAGCCAACTTTCCCGCCCTTTGAGTTTGTAAGCCAGATGCTGCATGCCAATGTCGAAAGCGCCGCTGCGGCTGAAAACGCCGATGAATCCGCCGAGTATCAACACGAACAAGATCACGTCGATAGCCTGGTGGATGCCATGGATCGGAGCCTGGATAACCGGCCCGATACCCTGCGGGTTGGAATCCTTTGATTTGTATGAACCCGGGATCGCCACCGGTTTTTTAATGTCGCCGGAGATCAGTTTTTCAGCGTCGATCCGGATGCCAAGTTCATCCAGCGTTTCCTGCGTAGCCGGCATTTGTTCAGTGCCGCTATCTGATTTTATGACAAATGTTTTTGACGTTGCATCGTATGTAAGTGTGTCATAATTGCCGGAAGGCAATAAAAATGTAGCGACAGCCGCCAGCACAATTACGAGAATGAGGATCGTGTAGGGAGTAGGAAAACCAAAGCGTTTTTTTACAGCCATTTTCGTTGGGTATCAGTTTTTTATTAAAACCAACCGGCACCATAATTTTGGAACGGCCAGGGGATAGCAACCAAAATGAGGATCAGTGCAATCAAAAAATAGATAAAAGTCCTTTTGAATTTTAAAGCATCGGCTACGGCTTTTTTGGAAACTGCATTTCCAATAGTAACCAGGATAACCGCAATGAGCATCAGCAGCGCATGCTCCACCGTAAAAAATCGCAACATACCGTCCTTCATCGTTTCAGCATTGAATTGAACTTTAATGCTCATAAAATACAACGCCAGCCCGATCAGCAACTGGATGTGAATAGCCGTAGTGGTGAAAAGATTGATCTTTCGGTCGGAAGTGGTGAAGGTACTCTCGTTCTTCCATTTTGTAAAAGCATTAAAAACCGCGTAAATCAACAGGAGCAGTACAATCCACCTCCAGCCGGAATGGGCATGTTTCAAGATATCAAACATAGTTTTTGTTTTTGTTTGCTTAAAGGTAATTAAATAACCCAAATTCGGAAGCCGGAAAATGAATTAATTACGACGGTTCCAGAAGTTACCCGATACGTTTAAAATCTCTGGTTTAATAATTGATTGAAGAGTGTTGAAACTTTGAGAAAACTTTTATGCGCTTATCAATTCTTATCTTCTTACTTGGAGTAAACGCTGTTGCTTTTTCACAAAACTACAGCGACATCGTCAACCTGAATTACCAATTTTTAAAACTGACGCCGGACGAAAACGACCGCCAGGCTTTTGAAACCGGCATGAAGTTCAAACTGCCGATTCAACTCAATGATCACAAAGACTACCTGATCTTCGGCGGCAGGCTGAATCATTTTAGCTACGCTCATTCCCTGATGCCGGATTCGGAGTCCAAACTGAGCATCGCTGAAGGCGAGCTGTCTTATTTTAATAAGATAAAAGGTACGCCCTGGAGTTATATGATCCAGGCGCATGCCGGGGTTTATTCCGATTTTATCCGCGTCGATGCCAGCCATTGGCAGTATGGCGGTTTCGGGTTGGCCTACTACCGTCCCAATGAAAATATTTGCTTCTCGCTGGGTTTGTTTTATCATAAAGAGACTTTCGGTCCTTTTGTTATTCCCCTTGGAGGCCTGGAATGGCAGGCCAATCCGCGCCTTTTTGTTTATGCATTGCTGCCGTATCTCATCAATGTGGAGTACAAGGTGCATCAGCGTTTGTACGCTGGCGGCGAGCTAAGTTTCATTGCCGAAACCTACAAGATCAGCCAAACGGAATCCAATCGAATCGTCGATTACGCTTCCGATCACGATCTCGGTTTTCCCTGGACATACATCGATCTCAATGCCTTTGTCGATCTGTACCTTACGGAAAACCTCGTCGTGTATGCCAAACCCGGTTTCAGCTATCTCCGAAGGCTCGAAATGTACGACGCAAACGACAACATCATCCCTACTAAGAATATTTCTGAAGGTATTTTCAATGTAAGCCCGTTCTTAAAAGTCGGTCTCAGCTACCGCTTTCGCAATAATTGATTTGTTAATGTGTTAATGTGTTAATGTGTTAATGTGTTAATGTGGTGATGTGTTAATGTGTTAATGTGTTAATGTGGTGATGTGGTAGTGTGGTAATGTGGTAATACCGCCTTTGTCGGCCTGTCTGCCGAAGTATACAGGCAGGCACACGTTTATTGATTTGCTGATTCATGGTATCCGGTCTCCCGGATTCCGTCTCCCATCCCTGTTACGCCAACGGCGTAACAATCCCCCAAAATCCCTCAAAATCCCAAGCCTAAAAAAAACTCATACAATCCTTACCTTTGCGGAATGATATCAGAGAAAACAATCAACCGCAACAGATCATCCGAGCTTTTTGAAGAAGCTAAGAATTATTTTCCGGGAGGCGTCAATTCGCCTGTGAGGGCATTCAAGTCCGTTTCAGGGCCGCCATTGTTTATCAAAGCAGGCAGCGGCAGCCGCATCATCGATGAAGACGGCAACAGTTTTATTGATTTCTGTTGCTCCTGGGGGCCGCTGATTCTCGGTCACGATAATCCCAAAATCCGGGATTCGGTTATCGAAACTGTCAAAAAAGGAACGTCATTCGGAGCGCCAACGAAACTCGGCAATCAACTCGGCAAGTTCATTCTCGACAACAACCGTTTTGTGGAAATGCTGCGCTTTGTCAGTTCGGGCACTGAAGCCGTGATGTCGGCTATCCGTCTGGCGAGAGGCGCTACCGGCAAAAACAAGATCATCAAATTTGAAGGATGCTACCACGGCCATGTCGATTCGCTTTTGGTGAAAGCAGGCAGCGGCCTGGCGACTTTCGGTGAAAGTACATCCGCCGGTATCCCTGATGGATTTATCAAAGAAACCATCGTGCTGCCCCTTGCCGATAAGGCTTCATTGGAAAGCATCCTGAAAAAATATGGACACGAAACTGCCGCGGTTATCATCGAACCCATCCCGGCCAATAACGGACTATTGTTGCAAAGTCCAGATTACCTTAAATTCCTCCGCTCGGCATGCGACGAGCATGGCGTCCTGCTGATCTTCGATGAAGTCATTTCGGGTTTCCGCATCGGATTTGAAGGGGCGGCAGGGTATTACGACATTCAACCGGATATCGTCACTTACGGAAAGATCATCGGTGGCGGAATGCCTGTCGGCGCTTACGGTGCATCGGCAAAACTGATGAAGCACATTGCACCCGATGGCCCGGTTTACCAGGCGGGAACGCTCTCTGCCAATCCTGTGGCGATGGCAGCGGGATATGCTGCTTTGCAACAATTGCTCGAGGCAGATTTTTATAAAAATCTGGAACAGAAAACCCGGAATTTTGTCAACCGTTTGCAAAGCTATTGCGATGAAAAAGGCTATTCAGTAAATATACCTTCCATCGGTTCCATATTCTGGATCAGCTTTTCCAGGGAACCCATTTCCCGCGCAGACCAGATCGATGTCCAAAGCATGGAAAAATTCAAGGTTTTACACCATGAATTGTTGCAACGCGGCGTGTACCTCGGCCCCTCCGGTTATGAAGTAAGTTTCGTATCTTCGGCGCATTCGGAAGCGGATATGCAACAGGCTTTTGTTTCGATCTGCGAAAGTTTGGATGTGGTGTTTTGTTGATTGGTTGATTGATTTGCTAATACCGCCTGGGCGGCACAAGTTATGCTAATTTGTCATTACTGGTATCTGGTTTCCGGTATCCGGTATCCGGTATCCGGTTTTACCGTTTACCGCCTGCCCTCCCGCTAATGAAGCGGGATCGGGGTTTACTGTTTCCCGTTTCCCATTAATAAAGCTGCCGGATACTTTTTTCATAACAACCAACTATGAACCGCAACCTGCCGCTAAGGCTTTTGTCGCTTTTTGTGATCGTATATATGCTGCTGGCATTTACCTGGTGGTCGGTTTTGTTATATACAAAAAATAAAGACGCTTTTCTGGCAAAATCCGAACTCATCAAGCAAACCATGATGAGTGACCATCAGATTCACAGCCTGGAAGAATTTTTCGATACGCCGGAGTACAAAACCCTCGCCACGGAGTACAAACGCCAGGAATGGATGATACTGGGGGAAGGAATTGTTTTTGTGCTGAGTCTGGTAGCTGCCGTTTGGTTTGTCAACCAGGGGTACCATAAGGAAATGAAAGCCGCTTTGCAACGACGCAACTTTCTGCTGTCCATCACGCACGAACTGAAATCGCCTATTGCTTCCGTCAAACTGATCCTGCAAACTTTTCAGAAAAGATCGCTCAATCCGGAACAACAGGATAAGCTTACCAACACCGCGCTCAAAGAAGCCGAGCGCCTGAACAACCTCGTGAACGACTTGCTGCTTGCCGCAAAGATCGAAACGACCTATCAACTGCAACCGGAGAACTTCGACCTCCTGCAACTCACGGAAAACCTGGTCGCCGACCTTAAAATAAAATACCCCGAAGTGGATTTTGAAATACAACCGAAAAACCAAAATATTTTCATCACTGCCGATAAGCTGGGTTTGAATTCGGTCATCCTGAACCTTCTCGAAAATGCAGTGAAATATTCTCCGGAACCGGCAAAGGTGAGCGTCAGACTTGCCAGGCTCGACGAAAATATAATGATCGAAGTGGCCGACCTGGGCATAGGGATCGCCGACGCTGAAAAGAAAAAAATCTTCGACCAGTTTTATCGCATCGGCAACGAAGATACCCGCGAAACAAAAGGCACAGGCCTTGGGTTGTTCATTGTAAAACAGGTGATTAAAGCACACAAGGGAAGCATCAAAGTTTTGGACAATAAGCCCAGAGGTACTATTTTCAGGATTTTATTACCGAAGGAAATTTGAGAATTTGGGAATGATTGGGGAAAACAGTTTTGAATGTGGAGTGTGAGTATTGAGGAAAGTGAACGGTAAACAGTAAACCCCGATCCCGCTTCATTAGCGGGAGGCCAGTCGGGACAGGCTAGAAACTTTTAACTAGAAACTAGAAACGAGTAACTTAACAACTTTTTATAAAATGAGAATTCTACTAGTCGAAGATGAAGAAAGCCTGAAGGATGTGATAAGGCTGAACCTCGAAATGGAAAATTACGAGGTGATCACTACGGGGAATGGCCGACAGGCGATCAAGCTTTTTCATGAACAGCATTTCGATCTGCTGGTCCTTGATGTGATGCTGCCGGAAATCGATGGTTTCCAGGTATGCGAGCAAATCCGCCTGACAAACCAGGAGGTTCCGATCATTTTTTTAACTGCAAAAGACACTGCTCCCGACCGGATCATGGGCCTCAAACGAGGTGCCGATGATTATCTCACCAAACCGTTTAACCTCGAAGAACTGCTGCTGCGGGTGAACAACCTCATCAAGCGCTCCAGCAGATCCCAAAGCAGCACCCCTGAAATTTATAGCTTCGGAGAAAATGAGATCAACTTTCAAATTTACCAGGCCAATACTGCCAAAGGTTTGGTCAACCTCACCCGCAAAGAAGCCATGCTCCTGAAATTGCTTATCGACCGCAAAAACGAGGTGGTTTCGCGCCAACAGATTTTGCAATCCGTCTGGGGTTACGATGTGTATCCATCCACCCGCACGATTGATAATTTCATATTGTCTTTCAGAAAGTATTTTGAAAAGGATCCGCGCAATCCCGTATATTTTCACTCGGTGCGCGGCGTGGGATACAAATTTACAGAATAACCCAATTGCTTAGAGCTTCACCACCATACCCGAATGGACAATGCCACCCCGCTTATCCCTGATCGTCAGGATATAGGTGCCATTCGGCTGATTGCCCACCAGGATTTTATTGTCAATGACTTTTCCTCTGAAAACTTCCTTGCCAAGGGTTGAAACCAATGAAAAAGATAGTTCGTGCAACTCATTGTGTGAAAGGAAAATCTCAGCTTTAAAAGGGTTGGGGTGAAAAGAGATATTGCTTTTTTCCAGGATGTCAGCGAGCGCGGTGGGCATTTGATATTCGAAAGCGCCAATGTCATAATTCGTTCCGCTGGGTCTTGGGTTGCCTTCGATGTCTGTGCTGACTTCCGGCAAATTCATCCCCGCATCGACAGCCTGTGATGCAGCATTGGCGAGGTGATAATCGTGCTGTGTCGGGTTGATAAAAATCGCATCGAGCGAGCCGGCGAGCGCAGAGTGCGTATCCAGCCCAAGCGCCTGCCATTGATTGAAAGTGATCGTACTTCCGTCGCCCTGGTTGCTCATTTTATCATTCAAAATATTGTAATCGCTGCTAAGTTGTTCGGTAGATTCAGTGGAAATGCAGCCGCGCCAGCTATGCAGGTTGATGATGATGTTGTTGAAAATTTCCGTGCCGGGATTTGCGCCGGTATTGACCAGGATACCCCAGCGGCCATCTTCCGGGACGATGATCGTGTTGTTGTAAATCTTTGCACTGCGCGAGGGAATAGCTCCATCTTGCTGAAAAAGGGCGATGCCCTGGGCGTTGTGATTGTTGTAGATCAGGTTGTTGTAAACCAGCGCATTTTCCACGCCGTCCATGTTGATGCCGGCGGCCAGGTTGTTGTCGTGCAAAATATTACCATAAACTTCGGCATCGGAGATGATCCCGTCGCCACCGGCTGAGAGGTCGCCGTTCATGTGAATGCCAGTGGCGTTGTTTCCAAAACATTCGTTGAAGCGGATCACCGGCCTGTCGGAGCTATTGGAAACATAGATGCCATGCTCGTCGATGGAATTTGTGCATACGTTGTATTCGATCAGGATGTCATCGGTGAAGCCCGTAAAGATGCCCCTTTCATAATTATTGTCGCAACGGTTGTTCCGAACGATACAATGGTGGGCATTTACGATCCGTATTCCATTCCTCGGCTGGTCGTTGACGATAAAACCCTCGATAACCACATAATCCGCATTTTCTACATTGATACCGTCGTTGGTGGTGCAGGGTGCATTGATGAGCACATTATCACCTATTGCTTTGAAAACGATGGGTGCCGCTGCATTACCTCCGCTCCATAGTGCAAAGCCTGAGTATGTGCCGTTTTCCACCAAAACACTATCGCCCGCTGTTACAATATCCGCAGCGTATTGCAGGGTTTCAAAGGCATCTGAAAGCGAAAGTCCGTCATTGGAATTATCACCGGAGTTGGACACGAAATAGGTTGTTGCAAACAAGGAATGACAAAGAAGGGAAAGGATCAGGATAATGGGTTCTTGGCGCATTGTTCTCATAAAATTTAAAACGGGTTTACGATGATCTTCACGAAATCACTGAACGAAAAACCGAGTGGTTTTCAGTATCCCGGAGTAGTGGATTAACGCCGCTTCGCACATCTTTTAAAAAATAATCACCTCATTTATTTTTATAAACTGATTGTATTATTGTCAATTCATTTCGCGCAAAGGTCAATGGTCTTGAGCGAATATCCATTTTAATCACAATAATTAAAATGCTGCGGGCGCAGGAAATAAATATTGTGCCTGGCGAGAAGATGAAGCGGAATGGAATTAAAGACTTCGCTAAGTCCGTTCATTAGAGGCGACCCTGATCCAATAATAAGGCAGAAAAAACAAGATAAGCGCCATATTGAACTCCTCTACCTCACTCATAACCCTCACTGTTTTAATGTATCCGTATTGCGCTTTAAAACTAATGTAAATAATAATGTTAAGTAAAAATAGCATTCCAAGTGCGGCTCCAGGTGGTACAGGTAAGTAAAACTGTTTTACGATACTCTTGAAAAATTCGCTTTTGTTTACCAATAATGGGATGATCAACAGGTAAAGAATAAAAATGTAGATAAATAGCCTTTTTGCAGTAAACAATGATTTAATGCCAGATTTGTGTTGTTTTCCTTCTTCCCAATGATGGAAAAAATCCAAATTGTGAATATTAAACTCATTTTGCATATTCCTGGCTTGGATCGCCTGGGGAGTTTCGTAGCCGACTATTCGTTGCCCCCAACTGATCTCCTCGCCAAAACATACCAAAAACATTAATCCCAGCAATAAAAAGAAAATTCTTTTCAAATACGTATTATAAAACAATTGGTCTTTTTCCCACATTATTTTCTTGCGAAAAAAAAGCAATAAAAATTTGGCGGAGGCGCCAATAAACAATAAAGCGGTAAAGGTTTCAAAGAAACTGTCTTCTTTCGCAATGCTTATAAACAATTCATCTGGTAAAAAGAAGGTGGAATAGGAAAATACTATTGTTGCAAGTATTCCAAAATAAATAAATCCTTTTTGTGATCTCATGATGCGCTCGTTTTTTGTTTTGTTTGAATCCCGATTAACTATACTTTGATTTGGATAAACAAATATTAAATCAGGCGGATCAAAACCTTCCGGATGCAGGCTGCCAGACCTTGGTATCTTGGCATCACAAGGTATTATAGGCTTGCGATTTAGTTATCCAATTCAGGAATTACTGGTAACCAAACCTTTAAGCCCATTCAAGTCTTTGTACTAATATTTTGTTTACAATCTCGCTAAAAGTAAATGATAAAAGTCCATATTATTTGACAGGCCGGAACTTGTCACTACCTGCGCAAGGCAGGCAAAATGCAAGGCGTAGGATAAGATTAATATCCCCTATATCCGGCATATAATTAAAAAAAGCCGCAGACTTGAACTACAGCCTTATTTTTGATCAACTATATTAAAACAGCCTTTTATTTCTGATTTTTGGATAATATAAACATACGGATAAGTTTCTAAATCTTCAAGCTATCGTTTATAGTATTTTTTAGGGGATCAGAATATAGTGTTGGATTCAATCATCCGCGACGCCCGGTTGAAAGGGCGCCTTTCCAAAAGCAGATAAACCCTGGAAAACCCTTAATGTTTTTTACCAAAAAATTTCCATCTTACTCCTCCACCCAGTCCACAATTGCAATATTCGGCATGGATGGAATCATTGTAAATGTTCAACATAACATTTGAACCGTTAGAATAAGGGAATATATAAAATAGAACAGAATCATTGTTATACGGGTAGAAAAAGTTTGATTTGTCCAATCCTGAAACTGCTTCCCTCATGATCACTTCTTTGCCATTTTTTATCAATTCCAATTGAGTCTCAAACACTGTATCGCATGGTGGAGGCGGTACGGAGATAGCCCAGCACTCTTTCGTGGCGGTCACATTGTGAATTCCGGCGAATTCGCCCAGGATATCACGAGTACTAAAGGTTGCTTCCCGGAATTCATTATTAGCGGTGATCCTCCATCTGTATGTAGTTCCCGGATATGTCTTATGCTTTACGGTAAATTCTTTTGCGAAGGTCAGTGTGTCCAGGATCAATTGATTGCCATCTTCAAAGAGTTCGAAGAATACTTCGCTTTGGTCTGTTTCCCATTCAAATTTTATCGTTATCGGGTTGGCTATGGCGTTGACAGGTTGTATCAATCTGATATGGTCAACGGGTTCAGGTTTTTTCTTACAGGCAAAAATTAAAAGGGCGAGAACAGAAATGGTTGTAATTAGTTTTTGTTTCATATTTTTCTTTTTGAATAAAATTACGGTATGTTCAGCAATATAATTTTATTATTCCGGTGAAAGTCGGGTAAAGGACACATAAATCTATTACGGTTACTATGTTTCCTTTGTTTATGAGGAGGCGAAAAATATAGAGTAGTTGGAAGTGTTTTACATGGTTTGAGAACCTTGCAGGATAGAAGCGCATGAATACCGTTTAAAATCAAAATGAGTATCCAAAGCTTTTCCCGATAGGGTTTGAATACTTTTTATCAATTCTTCCGGTTGTCCGGCAAGGGCTTGCCATATCTCGATCAGTGGAGTGAAAACGTCAGAACCGATTCCGGATTTTGGGGCGACTGTTGCAGTTATGGCTCCGCTACCTAAAAAGGGTTCGTAAAATGTATTAAAATCCATCGGGAGGAAATAAAAACCGCAAGGATCGCAATGTATTCCACAAGGGCCGCTATTGGAGCAGTTTAGCGTTTGCGTGTGAGTGTGAGTTTTGAAGAAGAAACCATTGGCGCTGAGGAAAGGCGCTTTACAGCTTTTTAAAACTAAAAAACCGGAACATTCGCAAGGAGTGATCCGGTTTTGTTTTTAGGTTGGGCGGAAGCTTGTGATCTACTTCAAAAATTGATGGGTAATTACAACTCCATCCCTGCGGATGACCTGCAACAAGTATTGTCCGTTCGGCAAATCATTTGTTTGCACGCTGAATTGTTCCCCATTAATGACAAATTCCATCATCGACTGTCCGAGTGCATTATAAATGATCCCTGTACCTTCACCATGAATGATTATCATTTCATCTTTCACGGGGTTTGGAAATACAGACACATCATCTTTTTTGAAATCAAATTCCACACTCACTACGTCCGAATATTCAAACCGCCCGTCAAAATCTACTTGTTTAAGGCGGTAGTAATTCGAGCCGGAGAGCGGCGTTTTATCGGTATAGGCGTAATGTTGGATCGCATGGGTAGTGCCGTTGCCATTCACGAAGCCGATATTTTCCCAGTTGCGTCCATCGGCGCTGCGCTGGATTTGGAAACCTTTGTTTTTCTCTTCGGAGGCGGTTTGCCATTGCAGGAGCGTACCTTCAGCGGTGGCTTTGCCTTTGAAGGATATCAACTCCACAGGTAGCAATGAGGCATTCAGGTAATAATTAATATTGCCGTCAAATTCACCAATAAAAGCATCAAAGTCTCCGTCGTCGTCTATATCCACAAAGGTAGGCTTAGGAACCCAACCGATATTTATACCATCGAAAGGATTATCCCCTCCCGTTTGTTCGGTGAATGTTGGGTTGCTGTTATTGCCTGTATTCCGGTAATATTTGATCGTGCCGTAAAGCTCACCAATAAAAGCATCAAAGTCTCCGTCGTTGTCTATATCCACAAAGGCAGGGGAAGAATAGTTACCAACATCAACGCCATCTAAAGGATTATCCCCTCCTGTTTGTTCGGTGAATGTAGGGTTGCTGTTATTGCCTGTATTCCGGTAATACTTGATCGTGCCGAAATGCTCACCAATAAAAGCATCAAAGTCACCGTCGTTGTCAATATCCACAAAGGCAGGGGAAGAATAGTAACCAACATCTACGCCGTTGAAAGGATTACTCCCGCCGGTTTGTTCGATGAATGCAGGGCTGTTGTTGTTACCTGTGTTCAGGTAAAACCTGATAGTGCCGTCAAACGCTCCAATAAAAGCATCAAAATCTCCGTCGTTGTCTATATCCACTAAGAAAGGCACAGCTTCGTTACCAACATCGACCCCATTAAATGGATTATCCTCTCCGGTTTGTTCAATGAAGGCAGGGCTGCCGCCTCCTGTATTTTGGTAATACTTGATAGTGCCGTCACCTGCACCAATAAAAGCATCAAAGTCACCGTCGTTGTCAATATCCACAAAGGCAGGGGCAGACCAGGAACCTACATCGACTCCATTGAAAGGATTACTCCCTCCGGTTTGTTCGATAAAGGGCTGTGCGGTGGCGGACAATGGAGAAAGAAAAAGTGCAGCCGCGCTTGCTACGGCTATTCCCCAGCGGCGAAGTCGAGCTTCGTAGCGGCGAAGCCGGTTGTAAAGCGCCTTTTTCTTTGAAGTGGTGTAATTGGCAAATTCGCTTGTCTGAATCGCTTTTGCAGTACGGTGGTAAAGCCTGTAGTATTTTTGCTTTACCTGGTTTTGTACATAAGTGTTCATTAAGAATATTTTTCGAGGCTTTCGCCGGTTAAAGAATGGAATTGCTTTCGTCGGGGGCAAGATTCAAAAAAGGTTCCATTTTTTAATTGTCGAAAATTAATTGTTGTGATGATTGGATTAAAAGCAGAAGAATTGACTTTCAAGCAATCCTAACTGGGGGTTTTGTATGAAAACCCAGATCCCTTCCCGGCATTGCGTCGAGGGAACAGCCACCGCAACAGTTTGAGAGTGAGAGTGAGTGAGTATGAGTATGATGAGAAATAGTTGACAAACCAGCAACCTGCCTACGCATACAGGCAGTTCAGGCAGGCCAGAAAATTAATGAACCGGTTCGACCGCCCAATAGGTCGAAGATGGAATGGACAAGGCCTGATGATGCATTTCTCCAGAAGCATTGACAATACCTGGTCTTCTGATACCTTTTAAAACCTGGACGTCGTAGATTTCATCTAAACTGGATTGATATCTAAGGAAAGCCACCCTTGTAGCGGTAGGAATATGAATGACTTCAATACCCGACTGATTGGCAAATCTGGCAATGTCTAAATGTTTAAAAGTGGAAGAGTTTTCGCGCAGTTTAGATAATCCGATAAAGGCAAAATCACCATAGATTGCCATACCGCGTACGAAACCTTTTAGATTGATAATGGAGCGATAAGTTCCTTTTTCCGGTTCTGCCATCATTAAATCACCCGAAGCGGAAGTCAAAAAATACAGTTTTCCCTGATGCAAACGCGGAGAGTGTGGCATGGGTAAGCCCTGAAGGACGATTTCATTGGAAGCTACATCCATCACGATACCACCCGTAGTGATGTTTTCCCGCCAACTCTGCCTTTCATTTCCGTTGCCGAGAGCCGAGACATACTTAGGTTTGCCATTTTGCATTGCCAGGCCATTCAGATGGCAGCGGTCTTCGGAAACGAGGCTGTCTATAAAATGTGGCTGCCACATGGGCGTGAAACTATATTCCTCATTTATAAGGCACAAGCAGGAAAAGGAGGTATTCACACCCCAGAGGCCATCTGTCCCAAAATCCAAATCGTGGATATCCACCTGCCCGGTGTAATAGGCAGCTCGCGGCATAAACAGCGCATCGTACTTGCCTGGGCTTTTGGGGTAATGCGGCGCCAATCTTGGGTCATTTTTAAGAATGACGACTTCATTTTTAGTGGCAATGCCGAGTTTATTTTCATGTAAAGCCATTCCCATCGCTTTATTAAAAGTCCGCGGCAATTGGGTCAGGCTATTTGCATCGTTGGCGCTAATGAAAATGACTTTGCCGGCTTGATAGGTCGTCAAGGCAATGGTTGCATTCATTTGTATTAATAACTCAGGAAAGTTGGGAGAATATTGACAGCTAAATGGCGATGGAGGTTGATTTTGCATGATTGATCCGGTTTTGTTTGAGTAAAAGTTACCGGTCATTGTACGAAGTTGTCAACGCCGGGTTTCAACGTACATCCCTTTCCGGCAGTTTCACAAAAAGAATTGACTGACTTCAGCTACCTGTAAATTGTTGTAGTAAATTTCGATTTCAAAATGTAGAGTTTCTCACGAAAACAGACACAAATGTTTTAGAATTTTTTTCAATCATTAAACTACTCCCTCAATGGCATTTTTTTTCCTTTTTTGAGGTAAATCCAATTTTTCGGCTTTATTATATTTTTGGTAAAAGAATTTTGATTTTGTTGCTGACTGATAAATTCTCAAGATGCCCCATGCTTTGAAATTCTTTATCAATGAAATGGGTATGAATAAAATGTCCTTTGTGGGTAAAAACGCCTTCGTGATTTTGAGAATAAAAGCCCAGGAGTTCACCGGATACATTCTCTAAGTGAAAATGTTTTTTGGCCTTGTTGTGCAATTCGTGATTATGATCTTCTTCGTATGTTGGTTTTGAGATAATGTGATAATCAATGGATGCAAATTCTCCTAAAACCCTGAACGGGAAGGCACTTTCCAGACTATAACCATAGTCTGTGGCTACTTTTTCAATGAGGGTTTGCAATTCATTTTCGTTAGAGATTTTTACCGCTTTTTCAAAAGTTGTCCATTCGGCTACATTGGCATACACCGCAAAAGGCGATTCAATATTCCAATTGTGGCCAATGACTTCCTGATTGGAGGTATCAACGATTGAAGAATACATTTTGCCGTCTATCACAGTTATTTCACCTTGTATCCGTCCCAAAGGCGCAACGGCAAACAAATGTTTTTTTGGCAAAGTATCCCACAGAACATGGGCGGAAAGGTCTTGTCCCATCATCACTTTTTTCATTGCACTGATGGTTTGCACTTTGGGCATAATATTGTTTTCGTTGCAAGCCAATAGGGTGAGTATTAAAATAAAGGGTAAACCAATTTTTTTCATGGTATTTTATGAGTTTGTATTTGATGTGTTTTTCTCCCCAAAACTTAAACATACTCTTTCACAGCCAAGTGCTTTTAAAATTGTCCTTGGAGGGAGGTATTTTATGCCCTTTTTTAAAATTTCGGGTATTAAAACATCATAAAATATCTGCGTCCTTCTGCGTCAAAAAAATCAGGTTCAATCATTCGACTTCTCCTCAATAGCATCCTTGTTCCCTTTTTTGAGGTAAACCCAATTCAGCAAGGGCTGGATGATCACCGTCATCAGAGAACCCGTAATGGCAACGAGCAAATTGCGGATGGCGCTTCGCATCGTATCCTTGTACTGGATGATGCCGATAATGATCTTTCCGACGATAAGGCCCGCAATGATCCAGAGAATGGCCGTACCCAACTGGCTCACTTTCAGTTCGAAATCGTAAAGGTCTTCATCCCAATATTGATAAAATAGCCAGGTGATGGCAAGTATCACCGCCATACCGAACACCACGGCAAAGGCAGTCAGCCAGTGGCTCAGGTAGAAAGACTTGAAAAGCAGGCTCTGGCCAATGGACAGGATCTTTTTCAGCCAGACGCTTTTTTCGGAAGTTGAAACCAAAAGTTTGATCTGCTCAAAATCCCAGCTTACTTTTTTCGGAAAGCTGTACTCTTCCGGGAGGCAATGCCGGGTGGTCAGCAGGTGTTCGTATTCGGTCATTTTGTAGCCGGAATACATCAGGGCATAAGCCTCGGCGTCGTTGAAAGCATCCAGGTCGGTGCGGATGGAAGCCAGCAGTTGTTGCACATCCTTTCGGAGGTTGTATTTTGTCAAAACCCCTTTTTCATAAAATGCCGATGCAGAATCGGAGGCCTCGTGCGGATCTTCGCAATACAACCAGTCAAGGGGTTTATCCATGAGGCCTTTTCGCAGATGCACGTACATCAAGCCTTTGATAAAAGAAGTTTTAGTGCGGGATTTGAGGTCGAGGTACTGGCATTCCCTCACGCGCTCCATCAAAACGCTGTTGGTTCTGGACAGGACGCCGATGGTATTTTTTCCCAGGTCATCCACAGTCATCAATTGTCCGCTGGCATCGCTGACAAAGAGTATCTGGCACTCTTGTTCTGTGAGGCCGACGATTCCCTGGTTGTCATGCACGCCGCCATCCACCAGTTGCACGGTTTGGTTAGGGTAGAGGTTCCGCAAAGTCAAAGGGGGAAAAATACCCGGAACACCAGATGAAGATGCAACCGCTTCCGAAAGCCCGAAGTTTTTGTATTTGCCGGGGGCTTCCCAATAGTACATTCTTCGGAGGCGGTATTTTGCATCGACCTCCTTGATGATATTCCCCGGAGGCTCTCCCATCCAGGAGGCGGTGAATTGCCAGTTGTGGCCGGTATTCAGCGCAGTGGCATTAAGGATTAGGATTGGCACTTTGTTTTTGCGTTTCCAATTGTCGCGGATGGGGTTGAAATCACCGACTCCGTAATCTTTCGGAAAGATAAAAAGATCGCACATCCTGACGGGACCTTTCCAGTCTCTTTGCATGCCTCTGGCCCTTCGTTGTTGAAGTATCTTTTCAAAAAGTTTTTTATAGAAATATCGCTCGTACAATTTAGAAAGGCGGTTGGTACGCGAATAGTTTTTATCAAAAGCCATCCGGATGTTTTCGATGGGATTGAGGAACAGCCTGCCTCGGATGTCATTTCGGACAGCATCAAGGAATTCCAGTTCTATTTCACGGACGATCTGGATGTAGTCTTCCTGCACGATCTCATTATCCTTTTTTTGTTCAAATAACTGGATGAGTTTCAGGTAGAAAAAGGCGCCGATGATCGAGCCACCCGAAACACAGGAAATGACCTCCACATCTTTGAGCAGATCGAATTCGGCCATTTTAGCTAAAACGCCGATGTGATACAGCGCTGCCCTGAAGCCGCCGCCACTCAGCCCGAGTCCGATTTTTCCGCTGAGGATTTTCTGCGCTGATTTGGAATCGATGCCGAGAACGGTTTCGAGGAAATGATGAAGATCATCAGCAAACTTATCGCCTTCATTTTCCTGGCTTTGATCCGCCTTGTCCCTGGCATACATTTCATTCTGGAGGTAAGCCTCGTCTTTTTTTACATTCAATAAAACCTGTCCGAGCCGGATCAACTGGGATTTTGTCGATTCCAGTTCCCATTTATCGGGGCGGGTGTCGAGCGCCAGTTTCCAGTATTCTTTGGCTTTCTGAAAATCGTTGACGCCGAGGCAGGCTTCTACCAGCGTGGTATATATCCAATAGGAGGACTTGGCTGAGTTTTCAACCCTTTTGGAAAGTACCTCGATGATCTTTTTCCGGATGTTTGTGGCTTGCTGGAATTTTCTGAGGTTTTCTTTAATATCGTCGGTATCGCCGAGCGATTTGACCTCTTTCATTTGCAGGCCGCCCATGAGGTCGAGCACATAAGCGGCGTTGATGCCATTGTAGCCGTCGTCGGTGTCGGGTTTGTTGTTTTCCAGTTGATCGAGCCAGACCTCGTAGCCCTTGTGGTAATAATATTTGGATTTTTTCAGGTTGAAAAACTGGTTGTCGTGCTGCCATTTTCTTTTATAAATAGCGCCTAGCAAGCCGAGCGTTTCGGTATTTTCGGTAGTATCCAGGTCTTCAACTTCTTTGAGAATGTTGATCGCTTTTTCAAATTTCTCTTCTGAGGACAGATCCGGGTCTTTGTAAGTGCAAAGCGCCTCCTGTTGGTACAGCTTCAGGTCATTGGGTTTTTCCTTGCGCAGGATGTACAGGATTTTTCTTGCAAGGCCGAATTTGCTGTGTTTTTTCAATTCCTTGTACAGGCTGGTCAGGTCTTCGACATCGCTATGAACGCCGCGCAGAATGTCTTTGGCCAGTTGGATTTTATCTTCGCGGATCTTATCCTCTTTTGATTGGATGGAAGAGGTGGGTTGCTCGATGAGTTGGTCTTTGGTTGGGTTTTCTTGATTTTCTGCCATGATCGTTGGTTTACTTTTACCAAAGATAGAAAATTAGATAAATTAAACAATTTGGAAATACCAAATGACTGTGGTACGCGGTAGATATTTCCACACGACAAGTTTTGTTGAAACTGGGGATAGATAGAGGTAGAGTCTATCACAATTCTGGGGAAATGCTGGAAAAATTTTGTGCGACTCCGCTGGAGTCGGAGAATATTCCATATTGAGTAACTAACATAGTATGACCACGCTGTGGTCACTAGCAGATCATTGTTTGGTATCTCCTGTATAGTGGCTGTTCGACCATTGACCACAGCCTGCCTGCCAAGTGCATGAAGGCAGGCGTGGTCAAATTACGTTAGAAATCCCCACATTTTTATAATCACACGACTCCATCGGAGTCGCACAACGATACACTCTAGAAACCAAATCCAGAAATCTGAATTGACCCAATATGAATGTCGGGATGATCGATCAAGGTTTTCAACAATCCGTTATTCATAACCAATCCAGTTTACACATAACAAAAAAGCGCTGACGTGATGCCAGCGCTTTTTTGCTTTGGTGAGGTAATCTCGGATATGTTTATTGAATTTTGAAGGAAACGCCGATTGAAAAATCTCTTCCCAGCGGGTTGTCCTGGATAAAATATTCCTGACCTTTAAAGGTGATGGCTTCCTGGTACCTGGCGTTGAGGAGGTTGTTTGCTGCAAGCCTCAACCCCAGGCCGTTTTCAAAATCGTGGCGGATATTGAAATTGAGGGATGCTCTGGGCATTTCATAAATGTTTGGGGTTCCGCCAGTAGTAATATAAGAGATCCTCGCGCCGGAAACATTGAACGCAAGATTTGCACTGGTTCCGGTTTGGTTTTTATAAGACAAAAGCGCATTGACCACATAAGGCGATTGTCCGAACATTTCGCGGTAGGATTTGGCATCCGGATTAGTTGCCCTGATCTGATTCAATTCCAGTGAATCGATATTTGAGCGGGAATAGACGTAGGTAAAATTAGCGCCCAAGCTGAATGCCGACAAAGCCTCTGTGATGAAATCCAGATTTTTGCGGACTTCCACTTCAGCGCCCAGGAGGGTAGCCTGATCGACGTTGCGGAAGGTAAATTCGCCATTTGGCGCTGACGGGTTGAAGGTTCTTTCGATCGGGTTGTCGAAGTTTTTATAAAATGCGCTTAAAGAAATAAGCTCTCCTGAGTTGGGATAAATTTCAAAACGCAGATCGATGTTATCGACCAGGGTTCTTTGCAATTCAGGGTTTCCGATCAGGATAAATCCACCCATAAAATCAAAGGATTCAAAAGGCGCCAGTTCGCGGAATGTAGGTCTTGCAAGAGTTTTATTGTAAGCGATGCGGATCTGCATGTTTTCAGTCAGGGAATAGTTGAGATTGACGGAAGGCAGAATATCCGTGTTATCCAAAAGATTTGATTCACCGTCGAGGTTTTCAAATTTTTCACGGAGTACTTCACTGTAAGAGAAAAACTGGATCGTGGTGGATTCCATCCTGGCGCCGGCAATAGCTCTCAGTTTATTGGTCAGCGGAAGTTCGATCATGGCATACGCAGCGCCGACTTGTTGCTGGGCATCGTAGTTGTTGGCCGGCACAAAGGCATCGACGATAAAGACGCCATCGCCATTATTGAGGTAATCGTTTTCCAGTTTGTCGAAAGTCAGTGTATTTTCTTCGGAGAAGTATTGGGTAATATCTCCGCTGAAACCATTTGATTTGTTTCCGTAATTAAACCTTTCTTCGCGGAATTCGCGATCTTTCATCAGGTAAGCGCCACCGAATTTTACTTTTGCGCTGAGGTTATTCCACTGGTTGAAAGGAATGGCGATGTCAATTTTATTATCAAAATTGTCTTCATCCATAAATCGGAAATATCTCACAGGCTGACGATCGCTGGAGGGTTTGATGGAATACAATCGTGAACCGTCGGCCCGTTCAAAATAACGGTTTGTAAAAAACCGGAGGTCGGGTTCGTCCTGCGAAGACATTGCATAAGAGCTTTGCCAACTGACCTCTGTATTATTCAGATTTTCAAATACGTGTTTTCCTTTCAACTGGAAAGTGGAAATGGCTCTTTCCAGATATTGCCAGGTTCTGGTTTGGTATCCGTCATCCGGGTCGTCTATTTGTTTTTTACCTTCCTGGAAGCGGGCGGTCTTGGTGCCGCTTTGGTTGTGCATGGCTGTTAAGCCGATCTTGTGGTTTTGCGACAATTTGTAGCTGGAATTGAACATTGCACCCCAAAGGACTTTTTGAGAGCTTTTGGTATCGTCGAGCGATAATTGCGTGGTTAATTTATTCTGACTTTCCCATTGATCGGTCAATTGATAAATTCCTGAAACGCCGTTCTGATAGTAAGAATTTTCGGTGCGATAAGTCAAAGCGGCATTGTAACCGAATTGCTTTCCAAACAGTTGTTTTTGATTTCCGGTAGATAAAGCGAGGGAATAATTCGGCAGCGGCGCAGCATTTTGAAAAGAGAAATTGTTTTTGAAAGCACCGGTCATATCCGTCAGCATTTGAGCCTGTTCAGCATCAATATTGCTGCCGCGCTGGTCAAGAGGCACTTTGTTATTGAGTACCATTTCGGGAATGGCCCTGGTGCCGTCATCCATGCCGAGCCAATCGGTAGCGCCGCCTTCATAAGTCAGGAAATTTGGATTGAAGGTAGCCAGAGAGTTGTACCCCGCTGAAGCCGAAACACCGAAAGTTCTCGAAGTCGGGAAATCTTTGGTGGCAATATCCACATAACCTCCGGAAAAGTCGCCGGGAAGATTTGGTGAAAAGGTTTTGTAAATAATGATGTTGTCAATGAGGTCGGTAGGGAAGAGGTCCATTTGCACCGTATTTCGGTTCGGGTCAAGTCCCGGAATCGTTGCGCCGTTCAACGTGGTTTTGCTGTAACGGTCGCCAAGCCCCCTGACGTAAACGTATTTTCCATCCTCAACGGTCACACCGGTAACCCGCTTTACCGCAGAGGCTACGTCGTTGTCGCCGCTTTTGCTGATCTGGGCGGAGGATATACCATCCAAAATAACCGGCGCCTTTTTTTGGATCGCCAGTAAAGCGGTTTCGGTGTTTGTAATTTTTTTGCCGGTCACCACAGCTACTTCAAGCTGGATAGATGTCTCTCCCATTTGGATGTCCATCTGGGTGACTTTTCCGCTTTCCACCACTACATCAACGATGTCTTTGGTTTCAAAACCGATATAGCTGCATTCCAGCGTGTAAGTTCCGGGTTCAAGGCTTTGGATAAGGTAATTTCCATCGAGGTCGGTCGAGCTACCCGTTCCGGTACCTTTAATAACGACGTTGCCTCCAATGATCTCAAAGCCTGATTCGGCTTCAATGACTTTTCCTGCAATTCCGCCGGTCTGGGCGGAAATGATCGATACGGAAAAGATGCTGATAATAAAGAAGTTAAGCAGTAATTTTGTGCAGTTCATGTTCGTGATTTTTTTTTCATTTAGTTCTCGGCACAAAATTGCTCAACGTAGGTTAATTGCTAATTAAACCAATGTTAACTTTGCGTTAACCGGGATTAAATTTTTCTTTTTTCATTCATTAAAAAACGAAAGCGCCTTCCGGATGGAAAGCGCTTTGTGAGAACGAGTATATATTGACTGCTTAAATTCTATACTCTTTCATCTTTATTTTAGTAATTGGTTTCCGGTATTCGGTATTCGGTATTCCGGTATTCGTTATTCGGTATCCGGTATCCGGTATCCGGTTCACGGTATCCGGTTCACGGTTCACGGTTCACGGTTCACGGTTCACGGTTCACGGTTCACGGTTCACGGTTCACAGTTCACGGTTCACAGTTCACAGTTCACAGTTCACAGTTCACGGTTCACGGTTCACGGTTCACGGTTCACAGTTCACAGTTCACGGTTCACAGTTTCCGGTTTACCTTTCACCTTTGCGACTTACAAGATAAACTCTGAAGTCTAACGTCTAACGTCTAACATCTCTTTTAATATTAATCGAGTACGGAGATCGTGAACAGATCTGCTCCGGTGTTTCCGACGCCAATGTTGTGAAATACATTGTTTTCGAGTTTCAGGTTGCCATCTTTAAATTGCTTGTAAGAATCCTGAGCTTGCCCTTTGAGGAATTCGACATCCACGCCTCTGCCGAAGTTTGTGAAAATGCTATTGTGATATTCACCGCCTGCATTATCGCGTAAAGTAAGCGCGCGAGTGCCCGGGTTACCTACCATGGTGACATTAAAAAAGATCGGCGTAGCGTAAGGTGTGCCTGTTTCCGGGTCAGTGCCGCCATCGTGCTCACCGCCGCGGTCAGCATTCCCTTCCGTTGGATCCTGGTGAACGATCACAAACTGATTCAGGCCGCGGTAGCCTTCGTCGTAGTCGATGCCATCGTCACCGGCAAAAGCAGCGATGAGGTATTTGCCATTGACCGTACCGCCGAACCATTCGATACCATCGTCTTTATTGCCGATCACTTCGACGTATTCGAGGGTAGTTCCGTTTCCAACGCCGCCGAGTGTCAGGCCATTGATCTCGTTGTCGGCGCCGATGTTTGATCCACCATGTCGGATGGACACATAGCGCAAGGTTCCGCTGTTGTCAGCGTCATTGTTTCCGCCATACAATCCACGTGGTTCGGTGGTGGGGATACCTTCGATAGCTGTTTCGCCGGGGCTGGAGTTGAGGGTTGCTTTTCCTAGAATGATCAGCCCGCCCCATTGTGCGCGAACAGAAGGAGCTGTGCCGCCATTGTCGCCTTTGAAAGTGAAGATGATAGGCTCGGCAGCGGTGCCGTGGGCTTCGATCTTTCCGCCTCTTGCGATAACCAGCGCAGAAGCTTCGGTTCCTTCACCGGGTTCTCCCTGGATGATGGTTCCGGCCTCAATATTCAAAGTTTGACCTTCACTGATGAAGACAAAACCATCCAGAACATAAGTATTGTTTTTTGTCCAGTTTATGGTGTTTCCGGCAGCCTGTATGTCTGCGTCAGTAATGGTTACGAGGTTTCCTGTAGTAAATGCAGGCGTGTTGTCACCTTTGACGACACTGGCATAAGCAGACCAGCCATCATACCATTCAGTTCCGGTTGGAGAAACGGCGCCTTTGTAATTAACATTATCAAAAAATGCAGAACCGGTTGAAAGATTAGCTCCCAAATTGCCGGTTGGTTTTATGCTTCCGGCTGCAAAAGAAGGGTTGACCGCAGCGTTGCCAGCATGTTCAAAATCAGTAGCTAGCTCATCGGCCGCAATCTCCGATGGTTCCGGGTCTGGAGCGGCGCCTGGATCAGGAGTAGGATCA
>CAZKDA010000036.1:18387-28038 GCA_964551455.1 uncultured Saprospiraceae bacterium | reverse complement strand
GTTGGCTTCAATTATGGTATCGCGAAAGCTTAATTCATATAGCGAAATATCAGGTTGTCGCCGTTATGTTCCTGGGCTAAAACTGAAAATGAAAAACAAAATACAAAGCAAAAAAACAATAAAATCTTTTGCATCCGATGCTGATTATTTATGTCGAAAAAGGTGCTTCTTTGAAAATCCGTGCAAAGGTATATATTCTATGGATGTTTTTAAAGCCAAATTTTATTTTTTTTAAACAAACATGATTGTTTTGGAAAAATGGAAAAAAGGACTATAAAACTCATAATAAACAATATAGCCCGCGGTTTAAACCACGGGCTATATTTTCATTTCTGCGAAAGCTCAGGTTCTTCTTAACGCGCAAAAGAGACCGCCCTTTTCTCGCGGATCACAGTCACCTTGATCTGCCCCGGATACTGCATCTGATCCTGTATCTTTTGGGAGATCATAAAGGAAAGTTCGTCAGCATAAGTGTCGCTGATCTTTTCGCTTTCTACGATCACGCGAAGCTCCCTTCCGGCCTGCATCGCAAAGGCTTTTTGAACGCCTTCGTGCGCCATAGCCAACTCTTCCAGTTCCCCGATCCTTTTCAGATAGCTTTCGAGTATTTCGCGCCTTGCGCCGGGGCGTGCGCCGGAGATGGCGTCGCAAGCCTGGACGATAGGCGAGATGATGTTATTCATTTCGATCTCGTCGTGGTGCGCGCCAACGGCGTTGCAAACCAAAGCATGTTCCTTGTATTTTTCACAAAGCTGCATGCCGAGGATAGCGTGAGAGAGTTCGGTGTCTTCTTCCGAAACCTTCCCGATGTCGTGAAGCAGACCGGCGCGTTTTGCCATTTTGGCCTGCTTGGGGCTAAGCCCTAGCTCGGCGGCCATGGTAGCGCAGAGGTGGGCGGTTTCGATAGAGTGTTTCAGCAGGTTCTGGCCATACGATGAACGGAACCGCATGCGGCCTACCATCTTGACGAGGTAGGGATCGAGGCCATGGATGTCCAACTCAATGACGGTGCGTTCCCCGATCTCGACGATCTGCTCTTCAAGTTGTTTGCGGGTTTTGGCTACCACCTCTTCGATACGCGCCGGATGGATACGGCCGTCGGCAACGAGGCGCTTCAATGCCAGTCGGCAAACTTCGCGGCGGATCGGATCGAAGCTGGAGATCACGATGGCTTCAGGTGTGTCGTCCACCACGATCTCGGCGCCTGTGGCTGCTTCGAGCGCCCGGATATTCCTTCCTTCGCGGCCAATGATCTGACCTTTCAGGTCGTCGGATTCAAGATTGAACACCGAAACGGTATTTTCGATGGTATATTCGGCGCACATCCGCTGGATGGTCTGGATGACGATCTTTTTTGCATCCTTGTTGGCGGTGACCTTTGCCTGCTCGATGGTTTCTTTTATCAGGGCCATCGCGTCGTTTTCGGCTTTGCCTTTTACTGCTTCGAGCAGTTGCTCCTTAGCCTCGGCTTCACTTAGCTTGGCGACGATTTCGAGGGCTTTGATGTGTTTTTCGTTGGCAGCGTCAAGTTCTTCTTTTTTCTTTGCCAGAATGCGGAGTTGCTTATCCAGGTTTTCACGAATGGCTTTGTTTTCCACTTCGAGATTTTCGACCTCAGCTCTTTTGTTTTCGAGGCTGTTGATCTTTTCCTGGAACTTGTCCTGCTTTTGTTTCAATTCGTTTTCGAGCTTTACCACGCCTACTTCGCGGTCTTTCAAATCCACGATATGCCTGGCTTTTTCCTGCTCGAATTCGCTTTTCATTTTTGAAAATCGCTGCTTGGCTTCCTGGATTTTTTTCTGCTTGATGCTTTCATGTTTGCTTTCGGCTTTCGACATGACTTTATCCGCCTGGTTTTCGGCTTCATCGACGATCCTTTTTGCGGTAAGCCTGGCCTCTTTTACGATCAGGTCGGCCTTTGAATTCATCTCTTCGATCTTGCCCTGACTGGCCTTTTTTGATATGAGTTGTAAAACGACAAAGCCGATGATAGCACCGACGACCAGCCCTGCAATAAGCCCAATTCCTATATCTATCATAATTGCATAGTTTAAAATGATAAAAAATTTGGTTTATACAATCGCAACCATAGTTTGTTAAACAACAATGGCGATCAAAATTGCGGACAGTAAAAATTTGAAATAATGTTGAAACTGATGCGGGGAACAAGTGTAAAAGTCAACGGAGTAAGCTATCCAGAAAAGAATCGAGCTGATGGATTTTCTCGGAAAGGTCAGGGTGAACGCCGGAACCGGAAGGTTGGTCTTCCCTGGCTTTATGTAGATCAACTGCGTAAGTCAACAAAGCCATAGAGAGGCAGTCCTGCTTATCCTTTTTGGTATAGTTAAGCTGAAAACGGTTCACTTTTTCGTTTACTTCCTTCACGATTTTGCGGATGGCGGCTTCGTCACCTGCTTTTATTTTCAGGGGATAGGGCCTTCCGGCAATCAAAACCGTTATATTGGTTGTATCCTTCTCTTCCATGCTTTAGCTATTTTGCAGCCACTCAATACATTTATCGACTTCCTGAATGTATTGCTCAATTTCGCTCCTCAACTTTTCCGAATATTCCGGATCACTTTTCCGCTTTTTTTCCAGCGCGATCTGCGCTTTGGATACTTGTTCGTGCATTTGGCTGAGCTTACTGTCCTTTTGGTTCAACTCAGCTTTTAAATTTTCGTTTTCGTTGATTAAGGTATTATTTTCATTTTGCAGGCGTTCGAGCTTTAGTGCCAACTGCCTGACTTTCATTTCAATATTTGTTAATTTATCTGTTAGCGTTTGCATTGTAATGAATATTGATGGAAAACTTTTGAGTGCATATCTAACGGCGAATGACGGCTCCGAGTTTTCCTTCATACAATTCTATCAATTTGTTCATAATATTCTCCACCTCCGAATCCTTCAAGGTCTTTTCAGCATCCTGGAAAACAAAGCTCACAGCGTAGGATTTTTTCCCTTTCCCCAGCTTTTCTTCATTTTCATAAATACTGAACAAATTGATGTCTTTCAACAATTTTTTGCCGGTCTTGGCGGCAATGTCCGCAATATCCTGAAATTTAACCGAATTTTCAATTATCAGCGCCAAATCTCTACGTACCGACGGAAACCTGGACAATTCGACAAATTCTACTTTGTAATTTTTCAATGAAACCATGATGGCGTTCCAGTTGAAATCGGCGTAAAACACTTCGTTTTTGATGTCCATTTTTTTCAAAACATCCGCCCGTACTTTTCCGAAAGTTACCAAATTTTCATTACCCCGATGATATTTTAACCCAAAAGAATAAATATTGTCCTGAATAGCGCTTTGCCCGAAGCTCGCAACTCCCAGCCGCGAAAGGATGTTGGCCACACTGGCTTTCAAGGTGAAAAAGCTGACGACCTCACTTTTGGGGCTTACCCAACTTTCTGCGTGTTTCGCTCCGGAGAGGAACAAACTCAGGTGATCCTGCTCTGAAAAACCATCTTTTGCTTTGCGATAGGTTTTGCCAAACTCATACAACTTCAGGTCGGTATTTTGGCGGTTCTGGTTGTACAACACTGCTTCCAGGCCGCTGAACAACATCACCGGACGCATCACATCCAGGTGGATGTTCGAAATGTTGTTTACAAAAACCAAGTCGTCATTATCAAGTGGAAGCATCTGGCTGAAATACCGCGATTCGGTCAATGAAACGGCCATGATCTCGTTGAACCCCGAAGCCGTGAGCATTTCACCGATCGCGTTTTTGATTTGCTGCGGTTCAGGTTTTTTACTATATGTAACCGCGCTTCGCACTTGGTTGGAAACCGGCACTTTGTTGAATCCATATATCCGCAGGATCTCTTCGATGACGTCGGCTTCGCGGGTCACTTCGTTTTTATTGGTCGGAATTGCTACCGTAAACCCGGTTTTGGATTCCGGCGCGATCTCCATTTCCAAAGCTGCGAGGATAGCTTTTATTTCCGGGATAGGAATGTCAATGCCGATCAACCGGTTGATGTTGGCGTATTTGACTTCGACTTTTGCTTTTTCAATTTTCTTTGGATAAATATCGACGACTTCGGAAGCGATCTTTCCGCCTGCGAGTTCCAGGATCAGCATAGCGGCTCGTTGCAAGGCATAAGCCGTAATATCCGGGTCGCTGCCTTTTTCAAAGCAAGTGGCTGCATCCGTTCGCAAGGCATGGTGCATGCTGGTCCTTCGTATCCATTTTGGATTGAAATGCGCGGATTCCAGAAATATCTTTGTGGTTTTTTCGGTAACGCCTGAATTGATCCCGCCAAAAACGCCGGCGATGCACATACCGTTGGATTCACCGTCGCAGATCATCAGGTCGTTGGCCGAGAGCTTGCGATCCACTTCGTCGAGCGATTTGAAAAGGGTTCCGTCAGGCAGGGTTTTTACCACCACTTTTCCACCTTTGATACGGTCTGCATCGAAAGCATGGAGCGGCTGTCCCAACTCATGCAACACAAAATTAGTCACATCGACAATGTTGTTAAGCGGCCGGACACCAATGGCATTGAGGCGGTTTTTCAACCAGTCCGGCGATTCCTTTACGGTTACTCCGCTGATCGAAACGCCTGAGTATCGCGGGCAGGCTTCCGCGTTTTCAACGACGACATCCAAAACCAGGTCATGGTTTTCAACACGGAAACCGCTTGTATCCGGCATGTTTACCTTGCCGTTGTGATTTTTGTTGATCTTTAAAAATGCGGCCAGGTCTTTTGCAACGCCGATATGACAATTTGCATCGGAGCGGTTTGGCGTCAAGCCGATCTCAAAAACGACGTCGTTTTCGATCTTGAAGTAATCGGCGGCTTGTGTTCCGACCCTTGCATCGTTTGGTAAAACGATGATCCCGCTGTGGTCTGTGCCAAGTCCCAACTCATCTTCGGCGCAGATCATGCCTTCGGAAAGTTCGCCCCTGATCTTGCTTTTTTTGATTGAAAAGGATTTCCCTTCGGCATCGTAAAGCGTTGTGCCGACGGTAGCCACGACGACTTTTTGCCCGGCAGCTACATTCGGAGCGCCACAAACGATCTGGAGCGCTTCGCCATTTCCGATGTCCACTTTTGTCAAGGAAAGCCGGTCGGCCTGCGGATGTTTTTCACAAGTTTTTACAAGGCCGATGACCACGCCTTTTAATCCGCCTTTTACACTTTCAATTTCGTGCATGCCTTCCACCTCCAGGCCAATGCCTGTAAGCATTTCGGATATTTCCTCCGGCGGCAGGTCGATGTCGAGGTATAGTTTTAGCCAGTTTAATGAAACCTTCATAAGATCGAATTTGGTCAAAACAGCAATTCAGCGGGCAAAGATAGCGATTTTGGGAAACTGATACGCATAAAAACAAAAACGGGATGCAGTGTGGTCAAAACTACATCCCGGGATAAATTCAATTTTTTAAAAGGTCAGGGAATAACATATTCTTCGTCTGCCTGCAAGATTTCTTTGTTCGGGCCACCGCTGTGAAAAAAGGCTACGACGGTGCATTTATCTTCGTTCCAACCAGCCGGAAGGGTATAGGAATACTGCTCGGAAATAATCCCTCCGGTGTTTAAGGAACTGGCGACGGCATCTCCGGCGTAGTTGGTCAACATTTTCCGTAATACGTGTTTGTGTTCGTAATCATTATCTTTTCCGCTGGGCGTCAGTTGGGTATCTTTGATACCGCTTTCGAGGATCATCACGCTCAGCCGGATCTCTTCGCTGATGCTTTCGAGGGCTCCGCCCGTTACTTTTACGGTCAGTTGGCGGTTGGCGGCATTCCATTCGTTTGTAATTTGAGCCGTAATGATCACTTCGCTATCCAACTCCTGGGCGACATATCCACCCCAGGAAGTAGCGCCTTCCAACTGTAAATCGGGTTCTCCCTGAAACAATTTGCGGTCAATCACCGCAGTGGGATACCCTTGTGGAATTCCAAGAAAATTTTCGAGGTTTTCACCTTCGGGAGTGCTCAGGTCGAATTGACTCTCAGGGTATGGGCTGGCATAAAAGCCGGCATGGATAGAAACAGCGATCAATCGTTCGCCATGTATGGATAACAGGTTTTCAATTTCGGCGCTTCCCGCAGGGCAGTTGACGCAGCGCACTCCGGTAAATTCTTCGATCAACACCTTCCGGTCTTGTGGTTCGACCACTATCGGCTCCTCATCATTGCAGCTCAGACAGGCGATCTCCGGCATATTTTCGTGGCATGCCGTGGCAAATAAAATTGATAAGAAAAGAATGTGCGATAATTTTATCATCGTATTACATTTTATATCTGTTCATAATTGGTTTCAAATATAAAAATTTATTGGTTTATGCTTTGTCAAGCTCAGAACAAGTTGGTGTATCGTTTCATTTTTTAATAAATTTTCGAACAAATAACCTGGCCGGCAATTAATGCCCGCCGCCTTTTATAATCTTAGCCGCATGAAAAATCGTGGGCAAAATAGCATCGAGACACTCCTCAACTCCTTTTGTGCTTCCGGGCAGCGTCACGATCATGGTTTCATTTTTTACACCTGCAACTGCCGAGGAAAACATGGCCAATGGCGTCCGCATGCCTCCGTGTTCGCGCATGGCTTCGGCGATGCCGTCGGCTTCTTTGTCAATGATCTCCTTAACGGCTTCGACGGTTATATCGCGAGGTCCCAGCCCTGTGCCACCGGTTGTGAAAATGAATTCGATCCCCTTTGCTACCCAATCGTTGATGGCTTTTTGAATTGCGGATTTATCATCAGCAACTACTTTAGATTCAATCACCGAAGCATTAAACTCACTAAGCATTTCTTCGATTTTTTTACCAGAACGGTCTTCCTTTACCCCGGCGGCTACGCTGTCGGAGCAAACCAGAACGGCGCAGCTGTGCGATTTTTCATAAAAGGGCAAACGATCGGTCTTTCCACCACTTTTACTCAACAATTTGGTGGAAGTGATCTCAATTTCCTTGTCAACGGGTTTGAGCAGGTCGTAAATCGTCAGCGCTGCTACCGAAACCGCTGTCAGCACTTCCATTTCGATGCCGGTGCGGGCTATGGCTTTGGCTTCGCAGTAGATCACCACGCCATGCTTGCCATTTAATTGTTCCAGGTGTTTTGGCGCTTCGCCGCCTTCCAGGTATTCGTATTCGATATTCATGGCGTCGATGCTCACGGGGTGACAATGAGGGATGAGGTTGTGGGTGTTTTTGGCAGCGAGGAAACCTGCGGCTTTTGCAATGTTGAGCAGATCGCCTTTGGGCAGTTGGTTGTTCTTTATCAAACCGATTGTTGACGGTTGGCATAAAACCACGGCTACTGCCTTGGCTTGCCGCAGGGTGATCCTTTTTCGGGTGATGTCGCGCATAGAGGTTGTAAATTTTCAAGATAAACCACAAAAGAAAACAAAAAAAATAAAAAACACCTTTTGTGTACTATTGTGAGCTTTGTGGTTCAGAAAAATAAACCACAAAAGAAACATCTTGGATCCCGATGCAGTCGGGAAAAGGGAACAAAAGAGGAAAAAAACTTTGAGACTTTGAGCCTTGGTGGCAAAAAATAAAAACCACAAACGCTATTTTTGAAAAATGAATTCCGATCCGCTCATCAGTATCCTCATGCCTGTCCGCAATGCGGAAAACTTTCTGGACGAATGCCTGGAATCTATTTTGAACCAAACCGAAAAGCATTGGGAATTGCTGGCCGTTGACGACAATTCTTCGGATAGAAGTTTTGAGATTTTACAAAACTATGCTGCAAAAGATGCCCGGATCAGGGTTTTTAAAAATAAAGGCAAAGGGATCATTCCGGCGCTGCGGCTTGCTTTCGAAAACTGCCGGGGCGATCACATCACCCGCATGGATGCCGATGATGTGATGCACCCTCAAAAGCTCGGCTTGATGAAAGATCAACTACTCAAAAAAGGCAAGGGGTTTGTCTGCACGGCTTTCGTTGAATATTTTTCCGACAAGCCGCTCGGAGATGGCTACCGCAAATACCAAAACTGGCTCAACGAACTGACCTCCAAAGACGATAACTTCAGCGATATTTATAAAGAATGCGTCATCCCTTCGCCCTGCTGGATGACCTTTCGGGATGATCTTTTGCGTTGCGGGGCTTTCACGCCGGAAATTTACCCGGAGGATTACGAACTGGTATTTCGTTTTTATAAAAATGGTCTGAAAATCACTGCCGTAAAAGAATACCTGCACCGCTGGCGGGATCACGACCACCGGGCTTCCCGGAATAATCCTAACTATGCCGATCAGAGTTTCCTGGATGTAAAGCTGAATTATTTTTTAGACCTGGAGCGCGACCAAAACCGCGAACTCGTACTCTGGGGCGCCGGCAAAAAAGGGAAATATACCGCCGGGTATTTTCGTAAAAAAGGGATTGATTTCAGGTGGATCACCAATAATTCCAGGAAAACAGGAACCGCAGTTGCAGGAATCGTTTTGGAAGATTTTAATATTTTAAAAACCATTCCCGATCCGCAGATCATCATTGTTGTAGCTGCACCTAACGACCAGGATGAAATTGCAAACTTTTTACAAATCCTTCATCTCGAAAAGAGAAAGCATTATTACTTTTTTTGCTAAAAATCATCTTCCATTCACTACATTTATTGCTGATTTCATCGTCCCTCTTTTTCTCGAAAAAGCGGGATCAACATTTATTCCCGATTGCATCGGGATTTCGGCTTCGCCTCAAAATTCATAATTCATCATTTCAACCATGTACTGGAAAGAATTGGTCAGAGTGGCTTTGATCGGAACAGATCGTGCAAAACTTTCCCCGGACTTGCTGAAAGCGTTGCACGACTTGAGGGTTGATACCTCGAAGGAAGCCAGCGAAGTGGTATTGGAGGGAGCGGCTTTGCTCTCGCTGATCCACAAAACCCGCGATCAGTCAACGGACTGGGAGGGTCAAATGCCTGCTCCGGCTCCTGTAGATTCATCTTCCCCGTGCAGCGCCAGGTCGGCAAGGCATCTCTCATTGATCCTGAACGGAGTTTACGAGCCTGCTCTTCCGGAATTTCTAAACGGACTGACGGCGAATAAAAAATGCCTTTCCTACGAGATGCTGCCGGAATTGCTCGACCTATGCCTCACGCATCCAAACCTCTGGGAAAAATTGCAGAGAAGTATCGGAGAACGCGGGGCCTGGTTGATCCGTCAAAACCCTGATTGGCAAAGCTTTTCAACCGATCCTCAGCAAACTGACTGGCACACGGGAACCAGCGATACGCGCGTTGAATTTTTAAAACACCTGAGAAAAACCGAACCTGAAAAGGCTATTCCCCTGATCGAAAGTACCTGGGAGGAGGATAGCCTGAAAGACCGCCTTCGTTTTATTGAAACGCTGGAAATCAATCTTTCTGAAAATGACGAACACTTTCTCGAAAATTGGCTGGATGACAAGCGAAAGGAGATCAGAAGAGCTGCCGCAACCTTGCTCGGCCTGATGCCGGATTCCGCATTGGTGCAGCGCATTTTCGAACGTTTGAAAGGTTTGATGTCACTAAAAAAAGACATTATGAAAAAACCAAGCCTGGATATTTCCCTTCCTGAAGACGACGCGGGTGAATTGACACGTGACGGGATCGACCCGAGCATCCAATGGTACAAGGGAGGCTTGAAAGCGAGCCGCTTGGGGCAAATGGTAGCAGCCATCCCGCCCCATTTTTGGGAGATG
>CAZKDA010000036.1:0-18377 GCA_964551455.1 uncultured Saprospiraceae bacterium | reverse complement strand
AAAAACACAGGGGAAACCTTTGATCTGTTAATCCGCTCCGAGTGGTCTGACTTGTTTTTGCAGGCGCTTTCCGATGCAGCTTTGAGGCATAAGGATGAAAACTGGATGGCGGCGATCATACGGTTTTGGATGGAAAATCACGAACACAAGAAGTGGGGCGATTTTGTTCCTAAAAAAATAATCGAAACGCTTCCCGCGAAAGTGTTCAATCAACTGGCAATGGAAAGCCTCGCATCCGGCAATCCGCTTTCCGATGAAAATGCACCGGCAACTGTTCTCCTCAATTCCGGCAACCATCAGTGGGAAGACAAACTCACTTTGGCTGTTTTAAACAAAATGCAGGACTGTATTGCCGGGAAATCTGCGGGCTATTGGAGCGGCTGGCATTTGAGGACGATCCTGAAACATGGAGCTTATGCCTGCAATCCTGAATTGCTGGAAACCCTGGAAAAATTTTGGGAAACAAATGCTTACCTTTGGGCAAGCCTCGAACAGGACTACAATGAGTTTCTCACCGTGCTTAAATTCAGAAAAGAGATGATCCATGAATTAAAAAACAACCAGTCTGAAAATTAAAACAGAACACATGAACCTCGACAAAATATTACGCCCCCACGCCGAAGACCTTTACGCCGACGAGCTTAAAAAACTGGCCGAAACGGATGACAAACCCAAGCCAACGAACTGGAAGCTCTCGCCCTGGGCAGTGGTCACTTATCTGCTCGGCGGCAAACTGAACGACGGCACCGAGATCGAACCCAAATATTTTGGCAACCGAAGGCTGATCGAAGTAGCCGTTGCAACCCTGGCCACCGACCGAGCGCTCTTGCTCATCGGTATTCCTGGAACGGCAAAAACCTGGGTGTCCGAACACCTTGCAGCAGCGATCAGCGGCGATTCAACGCTCCTGATCCAGGGCACTGCGGGAATGAACGAAGACGCGCTCCGCTATGGTTGGAACTACGCCCGACTGCTGGCGGAAGGCCCTTCCATAGAAGCCATCGTGCCCAGTCCGGTGATGAATGCCATGCGCGACGGGAAGATCGCCCGGATCGAAGAAATGACCCGTATTCCGTCGGATGTGCAGGATACACTTATTACCATCCTTTCCGAAAAAATACTTCCTGTGCCGGAACTGAGCATCGAGATACAGGCAAATCGCGGTTTCAACCTCATCGCAACGGCTAACGACCGCGACAGAGGGGTCAATGATTTGTCCAGCGCTTTGCGCCGCCGTTTCAACACTGTTGTCATGCCCCTGCCCAATACTTTGGAAGAAGAGGTGAATATTGTAAAAACGAGGGTAGAAAAACTGGGTAAATCTCTGGAGCTTCCCATCGATTCCGCTCCGCTGAAAGAAATAAAAAGGCTGGTGACGATCTTCCGGGAATTGAGAAGCGGTGCGACACAAGACGGGCGTACACGGCTGAAATCACCAAGCAGTACGCTCAGCGCCGCCGAAGCTATTTCGGTGATCAACAGCGGGCAGGCGCTCGCCGCGCATTTTGGCGATGGTACACTCAAAGCACACGACCTCGCTGCTGGTATCACCGGAGCTATCGTCAAAGATCCCGTGCAGGATAAAAACATCTGGCTGGAGTACCTCGAAACTGTAGTGAAAGAAAGAAAAGACTGGCAGGACCTCTATCGCTCCTGCAAGGAGATGATTGATTGAAGGGGTAAAGTTTGTAAAAATCACGAATTTTCGGATAGATGAAAACATACATTTACGACATTCAAGAGCGCAGACAAACTGGTTTGTTTTGGATTCCAAATATTTCGGAGGAGCCGGTAATGTGCGACCACGCTGTGGTCGATTATTCGTTAGGTTTTGTGAGCTAACGTAGTTTGACCGCGCCTGCCTGTGTGCTCTCGGCAGTCAGGCTGCGGTCAGGAGTTAAAACATCACTGAGAGGTTACAAAGCAATACTTTATCTACATTGTCCTGAAAGGGCAAAAGCAACAAGACAAGGTATCGCCTTGTTCTCCTGAAATATCAATCGGCAGAAGCCCCGAATGGGCGCAAGAGAATTGAAATACAATCCTGACCACAGCGTGGTCATAGTTCGTTAGATATACAATCAATGGAAAACCTCCGACCACAGCCTGCCTGCCAAGAGCATGCAGGCAGGCGTGGTCGCACAACTTCATTTACTGAAAAGGTTGTATTTCAAAATGCACCAGATCGCGCGGAAGCCATCTTTCCAGCCGATCTTTTTGCCTTCGTCATAAGTTCGTCCGTAATATGATATGCCCACCTCATAAATTCTGACCCCTTTGATCCGTGCTATTTTGGCGGTTACTTCCGGCTCGAAGCCAAAGCGGTTTTCTTTGAGATCGATATTTTTAATAATGGGCGTTTTGAACAATTTATAACAGGTCTCCATATCGGTGAGATTGAGATCGGTGAATATATTGGAAAGCAGGGTGAGCCACCGGTTGCCTATCGAATGCCAGAAAAACAAAATGCGATGCGGATTTCCACCCATAAAACGCGAACCATAAACGACATCAGCATGACCTTCCACCACAGGTTTTAACAACAAGTTGTAATCTTCCGGGTCGTATTCCAGGTCGGCATCCTGAATGATGAGGTAATCTCCTGTAGCGTCGCCTATCCCACGGCGCAATGCTGCCCCTTTCCCACTGTTGAGTTCCAGTTTTAAATAGCGGATGGGTAGTTGTGAAGTGTTTTTGATATACCTTTCAATGACTTCACCTGTACCGTCGGTTGAGCAATCGTCGGCGATGATGATCTCCTTTTCGATGCCATTAATCAGCTCTACTGCCTTGATTTTGTCGAGGATCAGGTGGATGGTTTTGGCTTCGTTATATGCCGGAATGACTATAGAAAGTTTGGCGCTCATCGAGGCGGTAAATTTCAACATTCCTTTTTAAAAAAGAAAATTATTTTTTTTGCGTTGCCTAATTAACCTGAAGGCTGAAAATAGGTTTCGATTTTTTTATCAATGATATGAAACCACAAAGGCGGGATCAGTGCAATGAGCATGGCTGCCGGATACCCGAACGGCAATTGCGGACTTTTGTCAAAATGGCGGAGCACCTGGTATTTCCGGCTGGCTTTATAATGATGATCCGAATGGCGTGTCAGCTCATAGAGGAATATCCTGCCCAGTTCAAAATTTGAGTTCCACGAATGATGCGGCATTACTTTTTCGTATCGTCCGGAAGCCAGCTTTTTCCTTCGCAATCCGTAATGCTCGATATAATTGACCGTTTCCAAGAGCAAAAAACCAACGACCGCGACAACTATGGCAAACCCTATCATTTTCCAGCCAAACAGCCAACCCACAATAAAAAGATAAGCTGCCTGCACAAGTTGAAACCGCAGCATTTCATTGTGGATGCTCATTGCATTTTTTCCGAGTTTACGGAGACGACTTGCTTCCAGCTTCCATGCGTGAATATAGCTTTGAATAACCGAACGGAACCAAAAAACATAAAGGTTTTCGCCTTTTCTCGCGGAGGAAGGATCTTCATCGGTCGCTACGTTTTTGTGATGTCCGCGGTTGTGTTCGATGTTGAAGTGCATATAAAGCGCGGTCATCAGCAAAATTTTTGACATCAATTGTTCATACCAGGTGGCGCGGTGCCCCAATTCGTGCGCTACGTTGATCCCTACCGTTCCCACGATCAGGCCGGTATTGAGCGTCATGGCGATCAATTCGAAGGTACTCAGGTCTCCGCGCTGCACAGTAGCAAAGTAATACCAAAGCAATGTAAAAAGGATGGGAACATTGAGGTAAAGCAGGATGTCGAAAAATACTGACCCCGACCGCCGCGCTTCCTCTTCCGGGCTGTAATTTTCCGTTGAGTTACGCGTAAAGGTCTCCAAAACGGGAATGATCAGGAAACCGACGTAAACCGATCCCAAAGACCACAATCCGCCAAGGTATATCCCGGCAAAGGCAGCCAGCGGAGCAATGTACGCGATCAGATATTTAGCGTCTTTCATTTTTTATAATCATAATTGTGCTGACATGCCGCCTGCTCCGATATGTCGGAGTAAAAACTTATAACCACAAAGAAACGGAGTTCACAGAGCTACATTAAGAGCTTAGTGCTAGCTTTGTGTTCTTGTGATCTCAGTGGTAAAGAAAAAATAGTCCTTTGTAGCGTTGGGTACAAATTTACAGGTCATCATACATAATCTTTACGGAAACCAATGTTTTGGGATTCCTGATTTTTCGATTGATATATCAAACGGAAGCGCCGTGGACTTCTTTTTTATAAAATGCTTTGCCTGCCCGGTTGATGTGATCGATCAGGCTTTTTGAATCCAGGTTGTTGAAAACAGATAAGTCGATCAGGTAAGGCGTATTCAAATCGTCCAAAGCCAGCCCCACTTCCGAACGGATCTTTTCCGTAACTTTTTCACCTTTCAGGGTAATGTCGATATCGCTGCCTTCCCTGAAATTCCCTTTGGCTCTCGATCCGTAGATCACTACCTCTGCTATTTCCGGGTATTTGGAAAAGACCGCTCTGAATTTTTCGACGATTGCATCACTCAATCCGAATTTCATAAGAATTGTTTCATTTTGTTGTGAAAGGCTTCAAGCTGTGGAAAGTATGTTTCAACGATCTGGTTGTATTCTTTTTTCAAAATTTCATCTAAATACGTATGGACGGTCTTATTTCTGCTTTCTATCATGTCCATCCAAATTTGGCCTTCAGCGATCAGTTCTTTATTAAACGCTTGCCGCGTTGCCGATCGGGAGCCGGTAATTCCCATAATCCCTTCGTATTCCAGAAAATCTTTCATGACTTTCCAGGCCAATTCGTGCGTAAACTCAAATCGTTGAATAGTACCTTCCTTTTCCAGGTCTGTCAGTTCTCTCTTTTCTTTTACAGCGGATCGCAATCGAGCCAAAGCAACTGAATAATTCTGAAATCTTTGTTTCCACCTAACGTCTTCTTCCATAATTTTTTAATTGATAGCTTGAATCATGAATTTGCCACGGCTAAAGGAAATCTGTTTGAATGTTTTTCAAATTTACATTTTCTTGTGGTATCCCTGTAAAGGCGATGGTAAAAAACAAAGGCTTTTTCACCGTTTCCTCACCAACGTCACCCCATCGCTCAGGGGCAGCAGGCTCAGGTCGATCCGTTTAGCGTTTCATACAGCGCTTTGGGTTTTGCCTTTGGTGAGCTACAGCCAGCACCAAAATAACATCCGGTTCGTGTATCTCAAAAATTATGGCGTATGGGAAATCAGAAAGAGTGGCTCTACGCATTTCATTGTGAACGATAGGAAATAGTTTTGGTTTTTCAGCAATATATTGGAGCACGTTATCTAAAGCTAATACAAATTCAGCACTCAGATTCGTTTTTTCAGCATCATACCAATCAACAGCATCATCAATTTCTTCTTCAGCGATGCTCAGGATTTCTATACGGTAATTCATGAATGTTTACGAATTAGCTTCTCCTTGACCTCATCCCAGGAATGTGTTTTGGTCTCTCCTTTTTTAAAAGATTCGCTTCTGGTTTCCAATTCTTTTTTCCATTCATCAGAAAGCTGCGCACCCTCTTCATCACTGGTATCCGCGGCAATAGTATCCAGCACATATCGAATAAATAATATTCTTTCGCGAGGCGTTAATTTCTTCACCGCTTCTTTTAATTTTTGTATTGTCATAAATTCTTAATTTCCGGGTTATACTTGTTCACGGATAAATTTCGGATTTTTCTTTTCCCGAAATTTTCAGTGAACAGTTATACCGACTAAGCATAGATTAATTTTTATAATCCGAAATCTATGCGGTGTCGTGTATAACGCAATAGTTATCTAAAGTTGCGGATAATCCAATTAAAATCCTAAAAATTATAAATTGAAGACTAATTGTTAGTTACTTTTGTTGATCTGTTAAAATATCCAAAACAGTCTTGATCCCAAAGATTTCTTCACCGCTTCCTCACCAACGTCACCCCATCGCTCAGGGGCAGCAGGCTGAGATCAATACGATCATCCCGATGCAGTTTTTCATTTAATTTACGTATGGCAACTGTATCAATATCGGTTTCGTTTTGATTGGCTACTCTGCCACTCCAGAGCACATTGTCGATGGCGATCAGGCCGTTGGGGCGGAGCAGGCGCAGGCAGTATTCGTAATAGTTTTGATAGTTTTCCTTGTCGGCGTCGATGAAAGCAAAATCGAAGGTGTTTTCTTTTCCTTCGGCGATGAGGTCTTGCAGGCTATCCAGGGCCGGAGCGATGCGCAGATCGATCTTGCCGGCGACACCGGCCATTTCCCAATACTTCCTGCCAATGTTTGTCCATTCTTCGCTTACATCCAGGGCGATGAGTCGGCCATCATCGGGCAGCCCTAGAGCAATGCTCAGCGCGCTGTATCCCGTAAACACGCCGATCTCAATGCCTTTTCTCCCGCCAGTGAGTTGCACCAGCAGCCGCATAAATTGCCCTTGCTCGGGCGAGATTTGCATGTTGCGTTCAGGCATTTTGGCGGTTTCTTCGCGGAGCGCTTTCTGGATTTCCGATTCGCGTAAAGAAACATCGAGCAAATACTGGTATAGGTCATCGGTGAGGTTGAGGGTGGTATTTGACATCTTTTTATTTTTGGTTTTTGTTAATAAACTTTAAGGTTTTCCTTTATTTCGTAGAGACTTTGAAATCCCCTGCGATTTCGATTAAATTATCCGCAACGTGAGTTAAATTAAGGTAAATTATTTTTCAGAACAAATTTCGACATTTATATAATGAGCACTCAGTTTTATGAATTAACCGTAAGCGAAATTACACAGGAAACAGCAGATACGGTTTCTCTCTCTTTCAAAATCCCAAAGGAATTAACGGATACTTTTAAATATCATCATGGTCAGTACCTTACACTAAAATTCGACATCGACGGGGAAAGTCACCGCCGGGCATACTCCATTTCCAGCGCTCCGGATGATGAAGATGTAACGGTAACGGTTAAAAAGATTGCTGATGGCAAGGTTTCCACATACATCAACGATCACATCCGGCCCGGCAGCATCATCGAAGTCATGCCGCCACAAGGTCGTTTTTTTAGCCCCTTGAAAGAAGAAAACCGGAAAACTTATTATCTGTTTGGAGCCGGCAGCGGCATCACCCCGCTGATGTCGATCATCAAAGCAGTTTTGGAAAAAGAGCCGCAAAGCACGGTTTTCCTGTTTTATGGCAACCGCAATGAGGATAGCATTATCTTCAGGGAAAGGCTGGATGAACTGGAAAAAAAATACCGCGATCAGCTGATCGTGGAGCACATCCTCAGCAAACCCAAAAGGGAAAGTACCGGTGGTTTAGGGAGCTTTTTCAAAAAACCTACCTACCACTGGAAAGGCAAGATCGGCAGGATCGATCAGAAAGCGACCAATAGATTCCTGGAGGAAAACCCACCCCGAAACCAGCAGGCGGAATATTTTATCTGCGGCCCTGATAATATGATCGAAAATGTGGAAGCAGCGCTGCGGAGTCGCGGTGTCGATAAAAAACAGATACACGCTGAAAGATTTTCGTCCGCCAGTCTTCCGCATGAAAAAACGGATACCTCCGGCAATGGTGTTTCAGAAGGCGCAAAGCTCATCGTACACCTCGACGGCCAGCGGATTGAAACTACTATCAAAAAGGGAAAGACCATCCTCGATACGCTGCTCGCCCTGAAATACGACGCGCCATACTCCTGTTATGCCGGCGCCTGCGCTACCTGCATGGGAAAACTCATAAAAGGCACTGTGAAAATGGATGCCTGCTTTGCTCTCGACGACGATGAGGTCGCTGATGGGTACATCCTCACCTGCCAGTCGCATCCCACCTCGGATGTGGTTGAGGTTACTTATGATGTGTAAAAAATAGTTTGAAGTTTGTGGTTCGTAGTAGTTTGGAAGGGGCAGATGTTATAGGTTAAAGATTAAAAGTTAAGGGAGTGACTTGTCCTGAAATAAGTTGCCCAAAAAAAGTAACTTAAAACATGGCACAAGACAATTCATAATTTATCATAACTCTCTGCGTCTTTCTGCCTGCCTGTAAAACTTCGGCAGACAGGCGTCAAATATTTATCTGCACCATCGAATTGACGCTGCCGATTACGATTTTTATGTATTAAATTTTCTGTTTTCCATGCAAAGCCATCAAAACCTTTTCGGGAGTCATCGGTGCATCGTAAGGAATTTTCGCATCCGGCTTATAAGCCAGGATAGCATTTCTGATGGAAAAATAAGCGCCGATGCCGTACATCAGCGGCGGCTCACCAACGGCTTTGGATTTGAAGATCGCGCCTTCCGGGCCATCGGTATTCAAAAAGTGAACGCTGATCTCTTTGGGAACGGAATAAATATCGGGCACTTTGTAAGTGGACAGCGCATTGGATAACAATCGTCCTTCATCGTTGTAAAGCAATTCCTCCATCGTCATCCATCCGATACCCTGCACGATGCCTCCCTCGGTTTGGCCAAGATCGATTGCCCGGTTCATGCTCGTTCCATAGTCATGCACCAAAAAAACGGCGTCAAATTCATAAGTCCCGCGGATACAATCAACCGTGCAAATGACGATCGCCGTTCCAAAAGAATGATAAGCAAAAGGATGGCCTTTTTCTTTGGTTTTGTCGAAATGGATAACCGGCGTTGAATAATGCCCTTTTGCGCTCAGGTTGACCCTTTTGACGAAAGCAGCCTGTATCAGTTGATCCCAATCAAGTTTCGTTATTTTTCCGTCAGTGGTTATTTTTTCGTTTACGATTTCAATTTGAGCCGCATCCTCCGCAGCTATCATTTCTTTGGCCGTTTGTTTCAGTCGTTCCAAAATCTGGTTACAGGCATCGGTGAGGGCTTTGCCATTGAGATCGGCGGTAGCGCTGGCGGCAGAAGGCGATGTATTGGCAACGCGGGTCGTGTTGGTCGTTTCGATTTTAATACGGTTTTGGTTGATCCCGAAAACCTTGGCAGCTACCTGGAGCATTTTGGTGTTCACCCCTTGCCCCATTTCGACGGCTCCCGTGCTAACCCCGACGCTGCCATCAGAATACACATGCACCAACGCACGGGCATTGTTCATCATGGTATTGGTAAAGGAAATCCCGAAACAGACCGGCATCAGCGCCACTCCTTTTTTCAGGTAATCATTGTTTTTATTAAAATCTGAAATGGCCGATTCAATTTTTTTGAGATCGTATTTTTTTACAACCTCATCCCAGCAACGAATGGCTTCGCTATCCTCGACGATTTGTCCGTATGGAAATTCATCTCCGTTTTGCAATAAATTAGCCTGCTGAATCTGATGAGCATCGATACCAAGTTCTTTGGCAGCATGGTCGATAGCCGATTCGATGACGAACATCCCTTGCGGCCCGCCGAAACCCCGGAATGCGGTATTGGGTGGCAGGTTGGTTTTACAACCATGAGCAGTGGCTTTTACATTTGGAATGAAATAGCTGTTGGTTGCGTGAAAAAGGGTGCGCTCCATGACAGCGGAAGACAAATCGGCTGCTGCACCTCCGTTTTGAAAAAAGGTAGCTTCGTAAGCTTTAATTTTAAAGTTTTCATCCAAACCAATTTTGTAATCTGCGCTGTAAGGGTGGCGCTTTCCGGTCATGCGCATATCCTCCATGCGGTGGAGCACGTATTTCACAGGCCTTTTCAACAAATAGCTGGCAAGGGCGACCATCACTCCCCACGCGGTTGCCTGGTCTTCTTTCCCGCCAAAGCCACCGCCTAACCGGGTTACATCGACTTCGATTTTGTTCATAGAGAAACCCAAAACCCGTGCGGTTGTTCGCTGCAAAGCCGTTGGGCCTTGAGTTGAACTGTAGATTTTGAGGTTGTCATTTTCCTGTGGAAAAGCGTAAGCACCCTGCGTTTCGAGGTAGAGATGTTCTTGTCCGCCGACTTCCGCCCGACCTTCAAAAACGTGTGTACAATTTTGAAAAGCATCATTCGGATTTCCAAGCTGGAAAGTACGCGATGGATGTAACAATTTCCCTTGCCGGTAAGCTTCCCGCGGCTCGGTGATAACGGGCAGCGGATCAATTTCCACTGAAATTAAGGAAAGTGCATTTTCAGCCTGGTGTTCTGATTCTGCCACAACGAGCAAGATCGGCTGTCCCATAAAATGGACTTCATTTTCGGCCAGCAGTGGTTCATCGGGGATAATTCCGCCGATCTGGTTTTCCCCCGGAATATCCGCAGCGGTGATGATCCTTACCACACCTTCCAATTGCTCAGCTTCAGAAAAATCGAGGTTTTTAATTTTGCCATGCGCAACCGGCGAGCCGAAAGCTTTTACGTGGAGCGTTCCGTTCAGCAATGGAAGATCATCTACAAAAACAGATCGCCCGGAAACATGATTGGCAGCATCGATGTTTTGCTCCGCTTTTGTAAAAGTTACCTTGGGTCTGTTTTCGGTCATAGCGCTGCAATTTTTTGAAGGGAGAGAATACCTGGAGAAAATTTGATCACGTGGGCGATGAAAAGCTGCCTCAGCAAAAGCCGTTTGTAATCTGTGCTTCCACGGGCGTCGCTGATAGGAGAGATTTCTTCCTGAATTATTTTCAAAGCCTCGCGGATGGAGACGTAATCCAATTTTTTTCCGGTTAAAAAACCGCTGGTTCGTTTCAGATATTTTGGGATCGGGCCCACGCCGCCGGCAGACAGATGTATTTTCAAAATGCTACCGTCAACGCCTTTTTCGATCAGACAGGCGGAATTGACGCTGGCTATATCGAGATGCGTTCGTTTGCTCACTTTTTCAAAATTAAAAAAGGCATTTTCAGCGGGAGTTTGAAAGGCGATCGTTTCAATAAATTCGTCAGCAGCTTTATCCAGCTTTTTGTAATCGAGATAAAAGTCCCGAAGTTTTACGGTTCGTTTTATACCATTAAAATCTAAAATGAGGTCTGCATCGAGCGCCAGGAAAAAAATGGTCAGATCGCCGATGGGAGAAGCGTTTACAATATTTCCGCCTACTGTGGCCATGTTTCGGATTGGCGTGGAGGCCACGAGTTTGGTGTATGATTTCAGATTAGGAAAAATGGATTGCATCAATTCCGAGCGTTCCAAATCCGAAACGGTGGTAGATGCTCCGATAAAATATTTTCCATCTATTGCTCCGATATTATTTAGTTGCGGCTTATCATAAAAACTGAGCATCGCTTCCCTCCGCATCTGCTCTGGTTTCTGTACAAAAAGATCGGTTCCGCCGCCGACGATAAGGGGTTGGTTTTGTGCAGGTTTTAAAGGAGAATAATCTCGTCTGATCTCATCAAGCTGATCTCTGATCTTTAAAAAGTAAGCGGGTATAAAATTGTTTTCCACCAACCATGTCAATCTTTCTTTTTTGGGCTTTGATGAAATATTTTTAACGAGCTCACTTGCTGCCCGTTCGATGGATTTATACCCTGTGCATCGGCAGATATTACCGTCGATGGAGGCGATAGCCGATTCGTAGCTGTCATTTTCACTCAGCACAAAAGCCGTCAGAGACATCACAAAGCCAACAGTGCAAAAGCCGCATTGCGTTCCGTTGTTTTCCACCAAAGCCTGCTGAACGGGAGAGAGTTTTTCCATGTTGATCCCCTCAACCGTCACGATGTGCTTACTATGTGCATTGCTCAAGGGCATGAGGCAAGAGGTCATGGTTTGGTATTCCAAAGCCCCGTTTTGAAGTCTTCCGACCAAAACGGTACAGGCTCCGCAATCGCCTTCGCGGCAGCCGATCTTGGTGCCCGAAAGATGGCGCTGATAGCGCACAAAATCCAGCACCGTAGTGCCGGGAGGCAGTTCGGTTTTTATTTTTTTATCGTTCAGGATGAATTGGATCAAGCTGGGCGGAGTTTAAAATATGAAGCCAAAAGTTATAAAAAATAACGAAAAGTTCAGGTTTTTTGATTCGGGAGGGTTCAAATCAATCAGGATTTTCATGCAGTTGAATTTTTGGGATGTCTTTTCTGTCGTATAACTAATTTTGTCAGGTTCATCGGAATATTGGTCTTGCATAACGTATGACACAAATGCCATACTTATTTTTTTAAATAAACTAAAAATTTAGGCCATACCCCTACATGGGATCATTAGCCTGCTCCTAAAATTTGATGTGTTGAGTAGCAGGAAAATTCATTGAATTTCACCCTGCCCAGCCTTCCCTGTCCAGGCTTCGGTATTGGATCGCTTCGGCGAGATGCTCGATTTTAATGTCTTCGCTTCCGGCGAGATCGGCGCCTGTACGGGCGACTTTCAGGATGCGGTCGTAGGCGCGGGCAGAAAGCTGGAGGCGTTCCATTGCTTTTTTCAGCAGGTTCACCCCGGCTTGATTCAGGGAACATACTTCTCTGACCATCTTGCTGGGCATCTGGGCGTTGCTATAAATTTCTTTCATGCCTTTAAACCGTTCTTCCTGGATTTTACGAGCTTTTACAACGCGTTCTGCAATCTGGGAACTAGTTTCCTTCGCCTGTTCATAGCTGGAAAGTTCTTCGTAAGAAACGGGGGTGACTTCTACGTGGAGATCGATGCGATCCATCAGGGGGCCGGAGATTTTGTTGAGATAGCGCTGCACAATGCCCGGCCCGCATACGCAATCTTTGTCGGGGTGGTTGTAATAGCCGCAAGGGCATGGGTTCATGGAAGCCACGAGCATAAAGCTGGCCGGATAATCAATGGCGATCTTGGCGCGGCTGATCGTGACCAGCCGCTCTTCCATCGGCTGTCGCATTACTTCGAGAACGGTGCGTTTAAACTCGGGCAATTCATCCAAAAACAACACTCCGTTGTGCGCCAGCGAAATCTCGCCGGGTTGCGGAATGGAGCCTCCGCCCACCAAAGCTACATCGCTGATCGTATGATGCGGAGAGCGGAATGGACGGACTGTGATCAAAGATGAATTGGAAGGCAGTATGCCTGCAACCGAATGGATTTTGGTAGTGTCCAGCGCTTCGCGCAGATTGAGCGGCGGAAGTATGGTCGGCAACCGCCTTGCCAGCATGGTTTTCCCGGCGCCGGGCGGACCGATCAAAATGACATTGTGGCCTCCGGCGGCAGCTATTTCCAGTGCCCGCTTTATATTCTCCTGGCCTTTCACATCCGCAAAATCGATATCGTAGTTATTTTGCTGATGAAAAAAGAGTTCGCGGGTATCGACCACGGTTGGTTTGATTTCTTCTTTTCCATTAAAAAAATCGACCGCCTGCCGGATGTTTTCTATTCCCAACACTTCGAGATCATTCACGATGGCGGCTTCGGCGGCATTTTCTTTGGGAAGGATCAGGCCTTTGAATTTTTCTTTACGCGCCTGAATAGCAATCGGCAAGGCTCCTTTGATAGGCCGCAAGCTGCCGTCAAGTGAAAGCTCGCCCATCATGATGTAATCGCTTATCCTTTCGGGGTCGATCTGGTTGGTACTGGAAAGTAAACCAATGGCAATGGGCAGGTCATAAGCCGAGCCTTCTTTCCGGATATCAGCAGGAGCCAGGTTGACGACGAGTTTCAAACGAGGCAACCGCAAACCAATATTTTTTATGGCAGATTCAATTCGTTGAAAACCCTCCTTTACGGCATTGTCCGGCAGCCCGACCAGCCAATAAAAATTTTTCCCGGCGGGGACGGTGCCTCCTGCATTGGCTTCGACAGTGATGGTTTGGGCATCTACCCCTTGTACGGCGCTCGCATAAGTTTTTACCAGCATTTCAGTTTTCCCGTTTTTGACTGTTTTTTAAAATGAACAAACCAAAATAGGAATTACTGTTGAACTATTAAAAATTTGCAAGAAATATCCTTGTTACTTCGTTGTAGTTGTCTGCTCTGAGTGCTCCCCCTCTGAAAAGTTTAAAGATTTTATGCAGCTTTCGTTAAAAATTGTTTAATTGAAAAAATGGGTTTTTACAAGCGGCTTAATAATTGTTAATATTGTTCATATTATGAAGGTTTTACAGATAACATTTTTTATACTTTTGTTTTGCAACTGCGTGATGGCAAATTTAGCTTCATCCAACACAAGACCTGCAATTGCATTGAACAATGTTACACTTTATCCGGACTCCACTTTCACCAAACATTCAAATACCCGATTTTCCGAAGGCGAACTCTTTGAAGTGCTCGGTGAATCTTTTTACGAACACGAAGATGCCTCACAAAACCAAAAATTCAAATGGTATTACGTCCAGGCAAGACAAGGGAAAAAGGGTTGGTTATTTGGCGATGGCCTGGCAGTAGTGGTGCCCGAGGAGGATGTCGATCCGGTCATCCGGCCATTTTACATGCAAAGGATGCAATTCAACAATGGATTTGAAGATGCGATCATGTGGGTGGCTGCGATCCAGGGCCGCGACAATTTTCATAAAGAAGATTATTTGAACCCACCCTACCGGGAGAGTTATTTTGTGATAACCAATGACAAAGGGAAATGCGCCTATTTCGATTTTTCGGGAATAAATGCCGCTGGCAAAACTGAACTCCTGGAATTTCAACTGCATGACACGACCGGAGACGACATCCCGGATTTTGTAATGCAAACCGCCAGCATGGCTACCAATGATGATTTTGAAACGCGGATACTGGATATTTACAGCTTTCAGTCCGGAAGCCTCGACAAAATATTCAGCGAAAGAATGACCTTGAGCTTCGGCGACGACAACACTTCCCCGGCTTTGTCCAAATACGTGGAAATCGACAAAAATCTCATCCGCGTTGCTTATCTCGATTATATGCCATGCCTTGCCTACCAATTGTCTTTTCCTTATGATGAGTTGAAAAAAGAAAACGAGCGTTGCCTCGAGTACGTTACCTATACTTTTCAATGGAGCGAACAACTGAAAAAATACCGGACACTTTATTCTGAAAGCAGAACCAGCCCGCAGGCAAGCCCCAGGAATAACGACATTAGCATAAAGTCGGAACCTTCATATATCGGAAAAGAGATCTGTGTGGTAAACAAAAACGACAAACTCCAGGTGATCAAACACTTTGAGCGCTATGTACTCGAAAATGGCAAAAAGAAGATCGAACCGTATTTATATGTGAAATTGCCTTCCGGAAATTTTGGCTACATCCTGGCCGAAAAAGTTGAATTCATCGATATGGAACATGCTGAATTGCTGCATGAGTATTACCGGAAAAAACCCCTAACAAAACGCGAATGGAAAAGCAATGAGCGATTTTTGAAGATCGTTGCCGAAAAGACGGAAGCCATTTCCGATAATCAGAATATCACAAACCGTTGAGGTAAAACACAACTAATTCCTCATATCCGGGTTGATCTGGCTGCCTGCATCGGGATGCTGATACAGCGTTTTTCCATGTAAGCCATCATTCTTTCCAGCAAATCCCGCGAATTTTCATCGATATTCTCCAATTCTTTTTTAAACACCTTATTCATGGCGTGCGATTTCACGGCTTTGATTTCCTTCGGAATATGCTGCAACGCCCGCGTTATTTGCCTTTCCCGGTAAACGGAATGAAATTCATCCAGATTTTGGCGGCTGATCATCTTTCCTTTGCGCACCTCGCGTTTCCTGAATGCAATATTTTCCGTGGCAAGGTGCCTCAAATTTTCCACATCGACATATTGGATATCGAAGTTTGTGGAAATGGTATTTGCAATATTGTGGGGTATGGAGAGGTCGATCACCAGCTTTTGGGTGCTTTCACCATTGAGCAATGTTTCGTAGAGCGTATCATCAACCAAAGGTTTTGTTGCCGCCGTACAAACGATCAGGCAATCAAAGCCTTCCCGATAATCCGGCAGGGTCTGCAAAGGAAAAGCCCTGCCTCCCGTCATTCCGGCAATCTGCCTGGCTTTTTCGAGGCTTCTGTTGAAAACAGTTACGTTGCTGAAATTGTGTTTTTGCAAAAACTTGGCAACGAGGTGGTTGGTCTGGCCGGCGCCGATCATCAGGATCCGCGCATCGTTTTTTAACCCGGATTGTAATAATTTCTGAATGGCCAACGAAACAATAGACACCGGTTTTTCACCGATCCTGGTTTGTGCATACACTTTTTTAGCGTTCAAAACCGCCGCATCCATTGCGAGCCGGAGGTTGTCCCCGGTGAGTTCCCAATCGTGGCATTCTTCGTAAGCAACCCGCAACTGGCGCAATATTTCCCGCTCGCCCACGACCAAAGAATCGATGGAAGCGGCCACTTCAAAAAGATGGTGGAGCGCCTCGTCTGCTTCAAAAAAAGAAACGTTTTTATTCAGGCTTTCAACTTCCGTTTCAGAAAACTTGGGATTGATAAACCTGAAAAAATCGGCAATCCAGCCGGAATCAATTTCCTCATCCTTATAAAAAAAATACATCACCCGGTTGCAGGTCGAGAGATAAAACAGTTCGTCCAGTTCAAATCGGTCTTTTACTTTTTGCAGTTGCTGTTTCAATTCATGGCGCTCGGAGTACCCAATCACAAAACTGCCCAACTCGCTGAGGTTGGTGTTCCGATGTGTTACGGTGAGTATTTTGTAATTGCCGATCATAAACAGGTTATGTGATTAACATTCGCAAAAATAATTTTCGGCTTTGATATGAATGTCATAATTCTGTAAACATGCCCCCAACAGGTTTTTTTAAACGATCAAACCGAAAAAGGCAAGGATGAATGGGAAACAGTGAACGGTGAACAGAAAAAACTTTTGTTCCTTTTGTGGCCTGTCACGCCCGCGGCGTGGTTCAAAAAAACACAAAAGGAAAAAAGATTAGAATCTCAGAATCTTCGTGGCAAAAAAGGGGACAGATTTTACAGGCTGTTGATGAATAATAGTTTCCGGTTTATTTAATCAACTTTTGTTTTGCAGCGTTTACGAATACGATGTTGCCAATATCCTCAAATTCTTTAAACACATTTGCACCGCCGTGATTGACCGTTTCACTGCGAAATCCGATGATCGTCATGTCGGCGTCACGGGATTTATCGCAAACAATGGATTTTAATCCGATGTCAGCTTTTTGGGGGATTACCTCGATGTTTTGTTTTGCAATGGGCAACTGGCCATCTTCGATGAGTTCATAAAGACGCAATCGTTCTGCATCGAGGGTTTCTTCAGAAAATACGGCAAAAATTTTAATAAAACTATCTTCCCATTCGCGATGCCCCAAAATGATATACCCCAGCAGGATCATCAAGGTAGCGTTGTTAAAATCTTTGGAAGTGATCCAGATGTGGATTGCTTTTTTAAAGCCGAATCCCCGTTCGGAACTTCCCAGCACGATGATGTCAAAGTCAACCGATTTGATGAGGTTGAAGTTGTCAACGATATTTTCCAGGTTATCATCCGGGTGCTGTTTTGAAAATTCAAACATGAGCAGGTTGTTTTCAGTACCTGAAATTCCGGGGAGCTGGATGACCTGGGCGATTGCAGAGGTAAAAGAAGGCGATACTAAGGTGTCGATGTAAACATTGCTGTTGCTGTTTTCCGCCATTTTGATCAATCTGGTCAGGGCTGCTTTGGCTTCTTCATTGGTATTTTTTGCGAGATAGCCATTGATCCGGTGGATGTAAGTGCCGAATCCATACTTTTGCGAAATCCACCTCAACAGATCGAATGCTGCAAATCGTTCGAAAGAATTTTCCGAAATGCAAACCACGGATGGTCGCCAACTGACCACTTTTTCTTTTTCCGCTTTTTGCAAAAAGACCTGTAATCTGCGGCTCACCTGGAAGATCACTCCCTGAAAAATGATGGCCAGGTTTCGCTTATCTGCATTGGCATAGCTGATCAGCAGATAAAAAACGGTCATGAGCAACAATGCCAAAAAAGCATACAACGCGTTCATGAAAAACATCAGCCCGAAAGAAGCCAGGGCGCCGAACAAAGAAAAATACCATTTTGATTTGAACCTCGGCCGGTAGGAAGGATCTGCTGCAAAATGCTGTAAAAAGGAGATCAGGCAAAGCGATCCGTAAGTCACCATGAAAAACATGGAAATGATCTTCGCCACCGCATCAAGGCCACCCATCATTACAAAAAACAAGGCAATCGCAACAGTTACAACCGTAGCGTTGTAGGGTTCATCGTTTTTACCTCGTCCTCTGGAAAGCCAGTAATTAAAACCCCTGATTCCGGAGGGTAGCACTTTGTCTTTAGCGATGGCCTGAAGGGTTCGCGGAGCTATGAGTATCGAGCCTATTGCAGACGAAATCGTTGCGGCAGCAAGGCCGATCGGAATTAAAATCCACCCTTGCCAGGCTATATCCGCCATGACCAACTTGCTGGTATCTGCAAGTTCTTCGGGGCTGGCCGATCCAGCCAGTTTGAATGCAATGAATACGTAAACGATCATTCCGCAAATGGTGGCGGTCAGGGTTCCCAAAGGAATTGATCTTCCGGGATTTCGAAGATCGCCCGACAAGCCTACGCCCGCTGTCATGCCTGTAAACGCCGGAAAAATGAT
>CAZKDA010000035.1:0-28618 GCA_964551455.1 uncultured Saprospiraceae bacterium | reverse complement strand
AGCAGCCGGCAAACCCATCGAGCTGCTCAGCCCGCCCCACCCTGCTTACGGCAATGGCGGAAAGGAAGCGCTGGTCAACGGTATCCCAGGCAGTAACTCCCGCTATGGCGACAACGAGTGGCTCGGCTGGAGCGGCGAAGACTTCGAAGCTACCATCGACCTGGGAGAAATCCAGCCCGTCAATAAAGTCAGCCTCCGCTTTTTCAACAGCCCGACGCAATGGATCTATCTGCCAAAGAAGATCGAGGTGTATGTTTCGGAAGATGGCCTCGAGTTTAAAAAAGCCGGTCAATCATCCGCCCAAACCACCGATGACAAATATGCAAAGGAGATTGAATTCCCGATGGCGGAGATCACCGGCAGGTTTGTAAAGATAAAAGCGGAAAGATTCGGGATTATCCCCGATGGAAAGCAGGGAGCCGGCCACGAAGCCTGGCTTTTTGTAGATGAAATTGTGGTAGAGTAAGGGCGCAGCGCGCAGCTGTACGGGGATGAGGGGATAGTCACGCCTTCTGCGTGACGGGGATGGGGGATGTTATAAACGGCAACTTTACAACTTTACGACTAAACAAATCCACAAATTAGCAAATTAGCAAATCAACATATTAGCACATTAACCCATTAATTAAACTCATGAACAACCCATTTCTAACCTTACGACTCCTGATTCTGATTTTTATAACCGCCGGAGGCACAACGCTTGTGGCGCAGGAAAACGCGCCGAGGGTGGTGGACATCCACGGGAAAAGATTTCTGAGCCTGGCGCCGGAACCTGCTCCTGAAAATTTATTCTGGGGACAATTCGGCAGCGTGGTGGAAAGCTACTATGGCGTAACCGCCTATTCCAACGGAGCGCGACGGCGGGGCCGCATTTACCAATGCACGGAATTGGTGCACCGTTTTATCACAGAAATTTACGGTATCCCCTCGCGGCTCAACCTGGGGATGGGGCACGGCAAAGACCTGGCGAAAAACCTGGCCGCTTACCACAGGACGGTCGTTGGCACCAGCGATACGCTCAACGGTTATACCGTGCGGCTCGAAAACTTTGAAAACGCAAAATCCGTCTATCCGCCGCTGACCGGCTCCATCGTGTCAATGTATTTCGACAGCCGCAAAAAGGGGTACGGCCACGTGGGCATTATCCGCGATATGAAGATCAACGAAAACGGTCAACTGGAAGCCACGCTCTTCGATCAACACGGCTTTGCGCATATCGTGTCTGGCATCCCCATCCAGGCGGATCGCCTCTTTTTCGAAAAGGACGAAAAGGGCTGCTGGAGCGGCTACGTCCATTCCTGGAAAAATAACCGCCAATACCCGGTGATCAGTTGGACGAATCCCGTCGTGGTTGAGGATACGGTGGCGTTGGATGGGGAGTGTGAGTAGCAGGGGTTTCTGGGGGGAGAAAGAAAGTGGTAAAAATATTGTTGGATTTGAGGTTTTTTGCGAAATTGGCTTTTTGGGATGATGGAAATATGCGAAATGTGCATATGCAAATGCTGGTTTTAAGCTGACGAAAAATTGTATATCTTTGGATTCTTAAAATAAATTGTGATGATAGACATAGACTTAAAATACCATACGGTTGTTTTTGGAAGTTATGAAGATATTGGTCCAAATCCCGATACACTTAAGTATTTTATCGAAAAATTTTCTAGCAAAGAGCTTATACCTACAACTTTTCAAGAAATTCGCCCAAATGGGGTAGTCAATAGATTCAGTTTAACTACAAGCGATGAAGTTTGGCTTATTGAGTTTAGCTCTGATCGTATTGACATTCATAAAGTCAACAAAAATGTTGGTGTTGTAGAAATGGGTACCTTAGAACAGTTCCTTTTTGATGTTAAAGAAATAGTTAAAACCATAGATGAAAAATTCCCTAAAAAGCACAATCGATTGTCCTTGGTAACCCGATATTTGCTTAGAGCCATGGACAACGAGCAAATGTCTACAATTTATCATAAACTAAATAATACTATAGACGTTTACAATGAAAATAATATAACTGATTGGAGCAATAGAATTGTGGCAAGAATCCCGTTTAACGTTGGTGAAAAATCCGAGGTTTTTAATGTAATTAGCCAAATAAAAAGGTTAAAAGGGACCTTAAAGATTAACTCAATATTTGAAAATATTGATAGAGTTGAATTTCAGTTTGATTTAAACACTTATCAAGGTAATTCCGATTACAGGTTTGATTTAGAATTAATTAATTCATTTCTAGATACTGCCTCCAATTTTGAATCTGAACTAAAAGCTAAATACCTAAAATTAATTGAATTATGAGCATCTTAGATAAAATATTTAATAATGATTATTTATCTGATAAAACCAAAAAGGATGAAAATGATTGGTTGGATCAATTAATATCAGAGGTAAGTTCAAGTATACTTACATCAGGTAAACGGGATACTAATTATGACAAAGAAATAGAAATTAGTGATAACTCTGTTATTGACGATTTATTCGAAGGTGATTTTATTCCGAACATTGATAGCTATAATTCTACAGAAAATAAGCTTAACACTTTAAGGTCTAAAACACTAAATAACAAATATACTTCTGAATTTATATCATTACTAAGAGACGAAGACTTTGAATTTGGCTATACTACAAGAAGTGAAAAGCTGATTTTGAATCAACTGCAAATCAATGCTCTTGCAACAAGAAATTGGATAAATGAAATATTCATAAAGCATTTTTCTGACGAAGTTATTATAATTGGCATTCTTAGGATTCTCGGAAGATTTGAACCTAATCAAATATTTCCTCAAGGTCAAACAATTGCCCTTGCAGCATTAAATCATGAAAACGATGAAATAAAAGAACTTGGTGTTCGTGCTTTTGAAAAATGGTGCTCAATTGAAAGTCTTAACATTTTAAAAAAATTGCAAGTTAACACACCTTGGTTAAATGAATATATTACAGATGTAATTAAAGATTTCGAGGAGCAATTATGCCTTTATTAATACGAAAAATAAATAAAGCTAAATGGTATCAGATTGACATTGAAAACGACGATGATGTCTCTGCAGATGCAATTACTAACTGCTTAAAAACAACAAAGAATACATTATCAGTTTGGAGAATTGAATCTGAAGATGATTTGGATCAAGCAGTTTTAGCTCTTGTAGCAAATCAGGATCATCTTGATACAATAGATGTGGTCATTTTAGAAGAGAGTTCTTTGATCAATTATAAATTAAATATTGTTGCTTCCCCAGGTGATACTCCGGTAGAGAGTTTAATTGATGCTCATAGAGATATAGCAAATTTAACATTTACAAATTTAGGATTAGTAAAAAACCATATTGTTGAAAGAATTCGAAAGCAAAAATTAAAACGCTATACAATTGGATCACTTAAAAAATTGCTTGAGTCGGCTATTGCAAACGGATTACTTGCAAAAGAAGATTTAAAAGATTCAGTTCAAAAGAAATTATAAAAAAGCTCCCCTGCTGCCCAGAAATCTTTCTTTGATGCAACAACATTCCTGCTACCCCTGTTGCCTCGTGATAGTTTACCCCTCCCCTTAACCTAAATGCACGATATCCCTAAGCATATTCGATTTAAGCTGCAACCTGCCTGCATGACCCCAGGACAGGCAGGGCTCAAATCATCCGGAATACGCACCCACAGTTGCGGCACCGATAGCTGGGCAACTGTTCTGTGCTGTGCTGTACTTGTGGGGATGCTGGCCTTCTGGCAACTTGCATCGACACTTGGCACATTTCAACCCTTCGGGATGGAAAAGTCCCAATAAATATTCGTAACATTTGTTTTTCACAAAAAATACGCTTTTCACCTCAAAGAGGGGATGAGCGGAACTTATAATTCATAACCCATAACCTTTGATTTACTCTCGAATTTTCTATAATTTTTACCAATTTTGCAGCGCAATAAAATTGAGTAGCGTTGAGCATAAATTTGAGAAAAGCGATGCGGGTTACCGCGAAGATTCTGCTGGCTGTGGCCACAGTTTTTGTACTGCTGGGTCTATGTTTTTATTTTGCGGTGCGGATTCCCTTGCCGGAAGTGAGCGACGCGATCCAGCCGGAATCCTTTCAGCGGGAGGAGATCAGCCACGATTTTTACAAGCTGGGAAACTCCTGGCTGAGTAAAAACAAACACGGCATCTGGGAGATGTACCTCGAAGGTGACGCTTTTGAACGCGGCGTGGTATATGGAAAACTGGCCAAAGAACTGATCGAAAAGCAGGAGGATCACTTTGTCCGCCAGATCGATGAGATCGTTCCCAATTCGCTGTACCGGTTTTTTCTGAAAATGTTCATCGCCTGGTTCAACCGCGACCTGCACGAGCATATCCCCGAAGAATTTCAGCAGGAGATATACGGCGTTTCACTTTCTTTCTCCGACCGGTTCGATCACATCGGCCCGAAATATTACCGGATTTTGAATTATCACGCGGCGCACGACATTGGGCATGCGCTGAAAGACCTCAGCCTCGTGGGTTGCACTTCCTTTGCCGTCAATAAAGAATTTTCACAAGACAGCGCCCTGCTGATCGCCCGCAACTTCGATTTTTACATGGGTGAGGGATTTGCCGAAGACAAGCTCCTGGTTTTTGTGAATGCGGAGGAGGGTTTCAAATATGTGTCGTATTCATGGGCTGGCTTTATGGGTGTCGTTTCCGGGATGAACGAAAAAGGATTAACGATCACCATCAACGCAGCAAAGTCAGGGCTTCCAAAATCCGCGAAGTGTCCGATCTCAATCCTGGCAAGGGAGATTTTGCAATATGCCGAAAACATCGACCAGGCAGTAGCGATTGCTGAAAAGCGAGCGACTTTTGTGTCGGAATCTTTGTTGATCGGTTCGGCTGTTGACGATAAAGTAGTGATCATCGAAAAATCAACGGAAGGCATGGCCGTTTTCGACAACGGAAAAAACTTCGTGCCTTGCACGAACCATTACCAAAGCGACCACTTCTCCACCGATCCTTCCAATGTTGAAAATATCGAAATGAGCGATTCGAAATACCGCTTCGACCGCCTTTTGCAACTCATCGAAACGGAGGCTCCTCTTGATGCCGCAGAAGCTGTGAGAATACTCCGCGATAAAGAAGGCCTTGACGGCAAAAACCTGGGTTTCGGAAATCCCAAAGCCATCAACCAGTTGATCGCTCATCACGGCATCGTGTTCAAACCTGCGCAAAAAAAATTGTGGGTTTCAGCTTCACCTTATCAGTTGGGAACATTTGTGTGTTATGACCTTGATAGCGCTTTTCACAATAAAAACGGCGACTTTTCCATCGATTCAATGAACATCGGCGAAGACCGCTTTTTGTACAGCCGCGATTTTGAAAACTACCAAAAGTATAAAAAGATCAAGGAGCAGATTTCAAAATTTGTACTTTTGGATGTTCCGTTTCAATTGGATGAAAACCAGGCTCGCGAATTTATCAACCTCAACCCGGAACTCTACATCACCTACATGCTGCTGGGGGATTATTATTTCAAAACCGATGAGCCTGAAAAAGCCAAAGTCTATTACACGCAATCGCTCCAATACGAGATCGCCTCGCTGGAAGAAGAACGGAAAATTCTCGACCGGATAAACAATTGCCAACCATGAATACGATATTGAGAAAACCGCAGATCGAATTCGAAAGTCCCGAAAAGATCAAAGCTTTCCAGGAAGAAAAATTGCAGGAATCAATCGCTTATTTGTACAAAAATTCGGCATTTTACAAACAACTGTTTTCAAAATATAAGCTCTCTCCGGATTCCATAAAAACCATCGAAGACCTCCAAAAACTGCCCTTCACCACAAAAGACGATCTCGCTCTTCACAACGAACAATTTCTTTGCGTTCCCAAAAACAAAGTAGCGGATTTTATCACTACTTCGGGTACCATCGGCGACCCCATCACTTTTTATCTGACCCGAAAAGACATCGAAAGGCTGGCTTACAATGAAGCGATTTCCCTGCAATGCGCCAACGGTAGCGAAGCTGACATTTATCAGTTGATGACGACGATGGACAAGTGTTTCATGGCCGGCCTGGCTTATTTTCTGGGCGCTCAAAAACTGGGCGCAGGGATCGTGCGGGTCGGCCCCGGCGCCGTATTTCTGCAATGGGAATCGATCAAACGATGCTCCCCGACCACGCTCATCGCTATTCCGTCCTTCATCCCCAGGCTCATCAAATACGCCACTGACAACGGCATCGATTACAAAAAATCCAGCGTAAAGTCTATCGTCTGCATCGGCGAGCCGATACGAAAGGCAGATTTTCAACTGAACGAACTGGGCAAACGGATCACTTCGCTGTGGGATGTCAGTTTGTATTCCACTTATGCTTCTACAGAAATGAGCGCTGCCTTCACTGAATGCGAGCACGGAACCGGCGGGCATCACCACCCCGAACTATTGATCCTTGAAGTCGTAGATGAAAACGGCATGGGTGTAAACGATGGTGAATTGGGCGAAGTGGCGGTCAGCACGCTGGGTGTGGAAGGCATGCCTTTGCTGCGATACAAAACGGGCGATCTTTGCCACGTTCATTACGCGCCCTGCGCCTGCGGGCGAACCACTTCCCGGCTGGGGCCGGTGGTAGGCAGGAAGCAACAGATGTTGAAATTCAAAGGCACCACTGTATTTCCGCCTGCCATTTTCAACATACTGGATTCGATGCCGGAGATCGACCTTTACCAGGTGGAGGTCTCGAAAAATGAATTTGGCTATGATGATATAAAAATCCTGATGGCTGAGGACATAAATTCAGTTGGGATGGTGGCTTCGCTGAACGCTCAATTTAAGTCAAAACTAAGGGTTACTCCTGCGTTCAAGTTTATTCCGAAAGAGGCGCTGAACGGTAAAATTTACAATCAAAATAAACGAAAACCAGAGAAAATCATCTACATTTGACGGGAAGATAATGGTTAGTGGTTTCCCGATTTCATCGGGATCTACGCTTCGCTGCGAAGTGGTTAGTGGTTAAAGTTGTAACCCTGAAACCGGAAACCTGACACCCGATACCTGACACCCGATACCTGATACCATAAACTACAAACAAGAAACTAGAAACTTGTAACTAGAAACTTCAATTTCACAACTTTACGACTTCACAAATCAGCAAATTACACATTCCTAAAAAATTGATTTAATATGAAAAAGCTCAATCTCACCGTCGCAATGCTGCTAATGATCAGCGGCTATCTCATGGCGCAAAACACCATGAAGGATTTTTTTCAAAACAAAGCAAAAGTAACTTTCTTCGGTTACGATTTTTCACAGGCGCGATTCATTGGCATCGATGGCTTCAATGACCCTTACGGCATCAAAAACAAATACATGCCGGGCATGAACGACCTGATCGTATCGGAAGCGAAGAAGTTCAGCATCATGGAAAGTTTCAAGATCGACCCCTCGAATTTCGACATCTCCGTAAAGCATAATAAAATGGTCAACGAAGGTATCGATGTCGAATCGATCATCATGACCGAAGGCAGTCACAAGCTCGATAAAGGCGCACTTCAGGGCATAGTGTCCGGTTATGATTATGGTATCAACGAAGGCATTGGGATCACTTACATCATCGAAAGCCTGAACAAAAATGAAAACAAGGCTACCCTCTACATCGTCTTTATCGACCTGAGTAACAACAAAATCCTGCATGCAGAATACACAGATGGAAAGCCCGGAGGCTTCGGTTGGCGCAACTTCTGGGCGGGCGCCATGTACAGCGTCAAAAAAGAAATTGACAAAAACATAAACAAAAAGCTCCGCAAACAATTTATGTAAAAACGCCAGCTGCACAAAACGGCAAACCGGAAGATGGATGACGGAAAACAAGCGCCGTGATCCATCTTCCGCATTTTATTTAATACTTAGTGTCCCGCCGGTTTAGCGGGATGGTTTAAAAATAAAAAACCACGGAGACCACAAAGCTTTACACAAAGATCACGGAGGAAGGCTCTGCGATCTTCGCGTATTCCTGGCGTACTTTGCGGTTAAAATAATAAAGATCATCCTACTGGTTTAGCGGAATGCACATTACTTTTAAAATTGTCGAAATATAGAAGATTGAAGCAGTTGTCCCGGTCCACGACAGACGAAATGTCCATCATCGAAGCAAAGTACGAAGCGCAAAAGCTGGCATTTGCTCCGGTTTTTTTCCAGGTGGTGCTTTGCCTCCGCGATATGGGCATTCTGGCATTGATCGCCAAACACAGAACCGGCATCAAACCTGCCGACATTTCCAATCGTTTATCTATCAGCCAATACGGGGTGGATGTCCTCCTCGAAGCTGCGGCCTGCGCCCGGATCGTCGAATATGCCGACGGCGGCGAAGTGAAGCTCACCAAGCTCGGCTACATTTTAAAAAGCGATAAAATGACGAACATCAATTTCGACTTCATCAACGATGTTTGTTACGATGGCTTCAAATACCTCCGGGAAAGCATCGAAACCGGAAATCCCGAAGGACTGAAAGTTTTTGGCAACTGGAACACGATTTATGAGGGCTTGTCGCAACTTCCCGAAAAAGCCAAAAAGTCATGGTTTGATTTTGATCACTATTACTCGGATATATCATTTTCGGAAGCGCTGGAGATCGTGTTTTCTGAAAAACCGGCCTACATTTTCGACGTTGGCGGCAACACCGGAAAATGGGCTTTCCAATGCTGCAATTTCGATCCCGCTGTCCGCGTGAAAATCCTCGACCTTCCGGGGCAGCTCGAAATCGCACGACAACAAGTCACCTCCAAAAACCTCCAGGATCGCATCGACTTCCACCAGATCAATGTACTGGATGAATTCCAAAAAATACCCCAGGGCGCTGATGCGATCTGGATGAGCCAGTTTCTCGATTGTTTCTCTCCGGAAGAGATCGTCAAAATCCTCAAAAACGCACACCAGGCGATGAGCCGCGATGCGTTTGTTTACATCCTCGAACCCTTCATCGACAACCAGGAGTTTGAAGCTGCCAGCTATTGCCTCACCGCCACTTCGCTCTATTTCACGACGATGGCCAACGGCAACAGCAAAATGTATCGCTTCGATGCGATGAAGGAGTTGGTGGAAAAGTCAGGATTGGAAGTAGTGGAAAGTTTTAAACTCGGCGGCGAAAGTTATCATACTATTTTGAAATGCAGAAAAGCGCTTTCCGGGATGTAGAATATTCTCTTTTGTTATCTTTTGTTCCTTTGTGGTTTATATTTTTTAACCACAATAGTCCACAAAAGGAAACAAAAGTTTTTTCAACTTTTGGTTTTTTCCTTCCGCAAGCTGGCGTACAATCTGCAAGCAACCAGATAACCCGCAATACCTGCAACAATTGCCAACACCACAGCTCCGACAAAGTATTGAACAAAATGCAGATGGATCGTATTCAAGGATAATTCACCGGGAGAGCTGAAAGCCACAGGATTGTCCACGAAAAAACCGCCCACGAGGTAACTGGCAAACAATATCGGCGGGATCATCGGCGGGATGCTGATGTTTGCAGCGGCGATGAAAAGCACTTTGTTCATCCGAAACAAAACTGCCAACGGAATTCCAACCATGAGTTGAAACCCCCAGATCGGAACAATCCCCATAAAAAATCCGAAGCCGATAGATGCCGACTTTACAGAATTACTTTCTTCCGCATTAAAAGCTTCTTCTTTGATCAGGCTCCAAAGTCCTTTTTTTTTAACTTTTCTCCATAATCGTCTGGGGAGGTAATAAAGCAAGGTGAGGATTACGAAGTATGTATTGAGGATGCTGATCCGCGTGAAATCCTTGAACGGACGAAAATGGGAAACCCGCTCCGGCATATCATAAACCACTTTCACGGGGATCGGAATGAAAGGCACATCGCGCCAGGCCATTTTTACGATCAGTTCGATCTCGGTTTCAAATTTCCTGGTAAAAAGGCGAATTTTTTTCAAAGGTTGCAATGGATACAGCCGGAAACCGGTTTGCGTATCCGGCAGGCGGATCCCGGTTTCGAAGGTAAACCAGAAGTTGGAAAATTTATTGCCGAACGAACTTTTCCCGGGCACATCTGCCTGCTCCATGTTGCGCGAACCCATCAGCACAGCGCCAGGATTCTGTTTCGCCGTTTTTATAAACAAAGCAATATCCTCCGGAAAATGCTGGCCGTCGGAATCGATGGTGATGGCGTTGTCAAATCCTCTTTTTATGGCTTCCTCAAAACCCTTGCGGAGCGCAAAACCTTTGCCTGCATTTTGGGGATAACCGGCCACGATTATGCGGTTTCCAAAACTTTCCAAAATAGTTTCGGTATCGTCGGTGGAGCCGTCATTAACCACGATCACGTCGTCGGCGCTGCTGAATTCCAGAACACCCTCGATCACCTTCCTCAGCGTCTTGCTGTTGTTGTAGGTGGGAATGACGACACAACCGTTGATCTGATCTAGTTTCATTGGAATCGATAGCTGGCGTTGAATTTGAAAAATGTGGCTTGCGAATTCTGTCCCGAAGCATTGACATCGAGGGAGTTTTCAGCATTTTTGATCGTTATTTTCACTTCGAGCCGCCTGTTTTCATTCGGATTCAAGACGCTGAGGAACTTACACCTGCCAATGCTGTCGAGGTATAGTTTTTTATCAAAATGAACTTCCAATAATTCTTTTACAATCTGGATTTGAACCACTCCCGGTGTTACCGGATTCCCGGGAAAATGTCCTTTGAAAACCGGATGCTCTGCTTCCAGCGAAATGAAGGCCCTCAACACATTGTCTTTGCATTCCAGTTGTTCGATGCTAAAAAGATCATTCCGCAGCATGGCTTATAGTTTGTTGAAATGCTCCGGCGCAATGTCGCGGTTGAAAATCTGGTTTGAAAAAGTCATGATGCTTTTGTCGCCTTCTTTCTCAAAAAAAGTAAGCTGTTCCAGGTTAAGGTCTTTTTTGGAAAAACGCATTTCCACCTTTTCAAAAACGTTGCTCAACTTCCTATCGCGGGGTATCAGTTCCACGATAAAGAGTTTATCATTTTGAAAATATTGGGTATTGAAAGCTTTGTTGTCGTGGAAATCCCCTTTGATCAGCGTCAGCAGAAGGTCTTTTATTTTGGTGGTGACCCGTTGCCCGCCGCCGATCTTTTTTTCTTTGCCTTTTTCCTGTAGCCTGACCTCATCGCCGTTCACCAGGATAATGTATTCCCAGGGCTGCGATTGTTCCCATCGCATCTTGTTTTCAGCCTGGTAGAAAAACAGGCCGGACGAGCGTTGCACTTCTTTCAAAAACGAAAGGTGCTTTTCTTCTTCAAAATCAGCCGTGATGCTGCTGGTATTTTCCGAAACTTCCTTCAGCCTGGATATGAAACCGGCGGTATCCGCCAAAGGCTCCATGCCCTGACCAATGGCCATTGCAGAAAAAAGGATAAACAATAAAACCGGGCTAATCTTTTTCATTTCGAAGGTAAATTGGTATTTGATTGGAAAAGTTGCTAGTTACAAGTTGCTAGTTGCTAGTTTTTAATCCACTAACCCCTGCCAGTAATCTAAAACCTCACTGAATCAACTCATTCAAAGGTAAAATTTTAATTCCGTTCTCTTCACAAAAACGAATTAATCCGGGCAATGTTTGCAGGTTGATCGCCTGCGTATCGTGCAACAGGACGATGCTCCCATTTTCCAGCTTTTTGGTAATCCTGCGCAACAACCTTTGAGGATCTTTTATCACCGTATCAAAACTCCGGAGGCTCCAGCCAACTGATTGAAGGTCAAGCTTTTTCAACACTTTGGCATAACGCGGGTTGGTGACACCGAAGGGTGGCCTGAAAAACCGGACCTCTGCTCCCGTTAAAGTTTTTATAATGTCGTTACAACGGCGGAAATCCGCTTCCAGATTCTTTTTCAACGAAACCGTAAGCTGCGGGGTGTGGCTGTAGGAATGGTTGCCGATAAGGTGCCCGCGCCTGGCGATTTCTTTCACAAGTTCGGGCTGCGCTTCGGCTTTTTTGCCAATGATAAAAAAAGTAGCCGGTAGTTGATGCGCATCGAGGATTTCGAGGATCTTCGGCGTAAACTCCGGATCGGGACCATCGTCGAAAGTCAATGCGATCCCGGCTTGATTTCCCTTGTTTATGGATTGCACAAAATAGTTGGCTTTGATCTGGAACACGCCATAGGCCGTGACGAGCAGGTAGCTCGAAACCAGCATTGCTACCCAAAACCATCTCCCGGATCCCGATGTAATCGGGAAGGCAGAATCATCCCAGTAACGCCAGATTAAAAAGAGCAGGACGGCGGAAATGGCAATTGTAAAATGCTTGTGCTTCACAATTTTTCAATTAGAATGAGGCCCAGATTTTCCGGGATCAGTACATTGCAGATCAAAACGCGGCGATAATTTCTGTGAGCAATGGCATCCACCGCACAGTGCATCGCAAACGCCGAACTCGTCATATAAACTCCGCAATATGGTGTGTAATCCATTTTTTTACAATTCTCGAAAACCTGTTGAATTTCATCCCTTCGTTGCCTATCCAAAGTTGTAAAAAGCAGGAGATCGACATCTTCCGGTAAAATTCCGTTTCCCTGCAAAAAGGTGTGGATATTTTTGGAAATTAAGTTTGTCAAACCGTAAGTTGCAACCCTTGAAACCACGGCAATTGCATTTTGACTTTTTTCATTTGAAAGTACAAAAAAGGAACTGCCTGATGTCAACTTCATGGGTTTCACATCCAGCATTTCAACGAGCGTATCCAGGAAGTCGATCCGCTCATCCGCAGCGCCTATCAGCACATTGGTCATGCCCTCGTCCAGGCACAACAGCGCATCCTGCAATGCCATTTCAAATGAAAGGCTGTTTTGCGTATGCGTCATATTGTAGCTGTGGTTTTTCAAAACGATGGACAATTGCCCGGCAATGGTATTATGCGTGGATTGGATGAACGAAGTCGGCGGCACCAGCGCATCCCCGGCCGTGAGAAAGCCCCGTAGAAATTTTTCCGTGTCTTCCAGAGCGCCCAAGCCTGTTCCGACGATCAGTGCCTCTGGTTGCGATATCTGCGACTGAGCCAGACAATCAAGGGCGCTGGTCAGCGAAATACGGAGGATCTGGCTCAATCGCCGCAAAGCCTTTGGATCGATAAATTCCTTGAAATCCGGGCAAATCAGATCAGCCTCCTTCCCAATTTCTTTCATCCCCGAAAAGAAATCGGGATTGCCAAATGAGGGCTGACAAGTGATTGATGATGCGGCGTTGATATAAGAAGGCATTAGCAGTATTCAAATTTAAAAATGTATGAATAATTGGGAAGTTGGGAAGTTGGGAAGTTGGAAAGTCGGTAATAACTTAACCCATTCAACTCAACAACTTTCCGCCTCAACAACTCCACCTCCTCACCTATTAACTCTCTCAAAAACCAACGAAGTGTTGTTGCCGCCAAAGCCGAAAGAATTGGACAAAACCACCTCGACGCCAGCGGTTTGGCGGAACTGTGATTGTGGTTCCAAGCCGGTTTCAGCGATTCGTTCCCGGAAATTGAGATTTGGAAAAATGCAGTCGTGCATCAAACACAACACCGAGAATACCGCTTCGATGGCTCCTGCCGCTGCCAGCGTATGCCCGGTAAAAGATTTTGTCGAACTGAATGGCGGTATTTTTTCCTTAAAAATATTACTCAAAGCCACTGATTCCGAGAGATCGTTGTTTTCCGTTCCGGTGCCGTGCGCGTTGATGTAGCTGACCTGATCGCTGCCAATCCCTGCTTTTTGTAATGCCGACTGCATCGCCAAAGTAGCGCCTTTTCCATCGGGGGATGAGGCCGTTTGGTGATAAGCGTCGGAGGCGTTTGCCCAGCCAGCAAGCATACCGATAGCTTGGTTTCCGGTTTTGCGGATGCTTTTTTCGCTTTCGAGGAGCAGAAAGCCGGCGCCTTCTCCCAGGTTCAGCCCCTTCCTGTTTTTATCAAAAGGTTTACACCAATCGGCATCATAAATCATCAGGGCATTAAAACCGTTGATGGTAAAATCGGTCAGGGCATCTGCGCCGCCGACGAGTATGCGGTCGAGTTTATTTTGTTCGATAAGCCTGGCGCCGAGCATGATGGCATTGGCTCCCGACGAACAGGCGGTTGACAGGGTGTTGATATAACCTGTGATACCCAACTCTCTGGCAATCTGCTCTGTGGTATTTCCACTGTCGTGGCTCAAAGCCAGCTTTGGATCAAAAGATTTTTGTTCCAGGTGATCTTTGTAAAACTGTTCAGAAACATCCATGCCGCCGACGGAAGTGGCGGAGATCAAGCCTGTGCGGATGCTATCCGAATGCCGGTTGTCTCCCCAGGCTTCTTTTGCGGCTATGGTTCCCAAAATGGCGGTTCGTGAAGCCGGCTGGCGTTTGAGTTTTGCAACTTCGGACAGGCGGTTGTTGTCATGTCGTACTGCTCCGGCCAGGAATTGCTTTCCGTTTTTGAGTTGCCGCAAAGGCTGTATGCCGCTTTTTTCAGCTTGTAAAGACCGGTAATTCTCGCCCAGATTCTGGCCAATAGCAGAGATCACCCCCATACCGGTAATAAAAACAGCCATGCCATCAGTTGTTTTTTGAAATATAATCGGCCATAGAATTTATGGTTTCGAATATCTTTTTCCCTTCTTCCGGGTTGGTGATCTTGAGGCCGTAATAGTTTTCAAACAGGACGATGAGTTCCAATGCGTCAATGGAATCAAGCGCCAGATCGCCCCCGAAAAGTGGTTCGTTATCTTTGATGTCAGAAGGCTGAACATCCTCCAGGTTCAGTCGTTCGATGATCTGTTCTTTCAAAGTTTTTTTAAGTTCTTCCATGTTGTTGATTTGCTAATGTGCTAATTTGCTAATTTGCTAATGTGCTAATGTGCTAATCTGCTAATGTGCTAATCTGCTAATTTGCTAATCTGCTAATGTGCTAATCTGCTAATTTGTAAATCTGCTGATTTGTGGAGTCGGAAAGTTGCTGGTTGCTAGCCTGCTTGGCGTCAGACAGGTTGCAAGTTGCTAGTTTGCCAATCAACTTAATAACTTAATTAACCAATCAACTTAATAACCATTACCCCATCGGAGCGAATCCCGCTTTTTCGAGAAAAAGCGGGACGATGAAATCGGGATTACCCCATTATTAAAATGCAAATTTAGCAAATTATCAGCAGTAAGCGGCAAATTGAAAGTTTTCCCCGGTTGTGTTTCTACGACAAATAAAAAGGCTTCGATTTCATCATCCAGCACGTTGATCCAGCCGCAGATGCAGGCCTCGGCTTTTTCGGAAATCATCATGTTGCAATAATTCTCAAAAAAGACAGGATTGAACACCGGACTCACGGCGAACAGGTTTTCGCCGTACCATTTGTTTTTTATCGCCACCTCCCCGATCAGGATATTGGGCAGGGTGTAAACAAAAAGCGCGGGGCTTGGCGAGCCTCCTTCGGAATACGATTGCCGGAATTTCAAATCGGTATCGGCGCTACTGTTTTTGTTGGCAAATACCAGGGCGATACGGTCGTCGGGATAATTTTTAAGGTTTTGATTATTTGATTTCAAAATTTCAACGCCGGCGATAGCCAGTTTGCACAAGGTATCCATCTTAAAAAATTTCGGATAATCGAGTTGCAAAAAGCCATAGATCGTTTTCATCCAGGAGCCGGAATGCTCGTTTTGTAATAGAATTTTTCCGTTTACACAAACAGAATTTTCGGCGATCCGGCAATATGTGGTGATGAAATTCATTGGCGTTGGACTATTAAAGAAGCATTGCAGCCACCGAAACCCGAAGCTGTTTTCAAAAAAGTATCGATCTCTTTTCCTTCATTTTCCACAATGATATTGAGCGATTTTGAAATCCCTGTTGTTTCAAAACCCTGGCTTTTGATCAGCAGATTGTTGCGCAAGGCGATCATAGAAATCGCAGTTTCGATCAGCCCGGCGGCTCCGAGCGTGTGGCCAAACCAGCCTTTGAGGCTGTTGACCGGGATGCTGTTCATTTTCAGGCGATCAAAAGCGATGGCTTCCATTTCATCGTTGAACGATGTGGCTGTGCCGTGCGCTGAAATAAAATCCAGGTGATGCGATTCCAGGCCGCTGAGTTTCAGCGTTTTTTGAACAGAACGGTACAAACCCTCGCCGGTTCTGGAAGGCCCGGAAATATGGTTGGCATCGTTGGAGGATGATCCGGCCACAAAAACCAGGGGCTTATCCTTGAAAATATCTTTATCCCTGGAAAGGACAACGGCGCCAAAGCCTTCGCCGAGGTTGATCCCCTTTCTGTTTTTATCAAAAGGACGACACTGCTCATCGCTCAACGCCATCAGCGACTGAAATCCGTACAGTACAAAATCGGAGATCACATCGCAGCCCGCCACAACTGCATGATCGCACAATCCCGCTCTGATATGATCGGCTGCTACGATGATAGCGAGAACACCCGAAATGCAGGCATTCGAAATGGCCAGCGGTTCTTTTTTCAAATCATATTTTGAAATCAAATCCCTACACACGGAGGCGATGCCGTCGCGAATGTCGTGCGCAATGTCTCCCTTTGTGGTACTTAAAACCAGGAGCGTTCGGGGAGAAGAAATCAGTCCGGGAGCGATTTTTTTACAAATATCATCGATGCCATTGTGGAGCAGCGTTTTAAATTCAGTGGGTTTTTGTGGATCAAATTTCACGAGGAAAGCCGCTTCGTTGTTGTAACCGCAATTTTCAAAACGCCTGCCTACGGTATGCCCCGATCTGATGGCACGAAAATTCTCTTCGGCATTATTACCGAGGGGAGTGTTGAGGGTTTCAGCGCCGGTGAAAATTTTCATTTCAGTCAATAAGGGTTTTCAAGAATAATTTTACTAATCATGGTAAAGGTTGAAAAGGGACGCAGAAAGACGCTGAATTCTTATGATTTATTAAGAAAACGGGTTGCGCAAAATGTCTTCGTGGCGATTTTTGCCCGCTTTGTTAAGTTAACTCAAGTTGCGGATAAGTTATACATTTTTATACCCGCCTGCCGTATTCCATCAGTCAGGTTTGAACTCAACTAATATTTAATCCCGACGCTTTTTTCCCATTCGATGTAGAAATCCGGTTTATACAAAGCTAACTCCCGCTTTTCCACCGTCAGGAAAACCTGGACGGTACGGCCGGTGGCGGCGAGTTTGTCAGTGGTTTGGTTGAAAACCTCGTATTCAAAGATCACTTTGGCCGAAGCGGTGGGAATCAGCGTGGCTGAAACCGTGGCTTTCTGGCCATAGAAGATCGGCGCTTTGTGGTCGATCCCGGATTTGACGATCGGCATGAAAAAGCCGCTTTTATATACATGGAGATAGTTCAGGTTGTATTTTTTGGCAAAGGATTCCCTGACGTCTTCGAAGAATTTCAGATAGTTGCCGTGCCACACAACGCCCATCGAATCGGTATCGCTGAACCTGATGTTCACGGTAGTTTTTGCGGTAAGCTTTTTCATTTTCAGGAAATTGCTATTGAGCGACGATCTTCATTTCACATTGGAGGAGCATGTCGCCATCCAGGAAATTTTCGCCTTTGATTACGTAAATGTTGCCCATTTTAAAGGTCACCTGGGCATGGGTGTCGATCATACAATTCACCGGAGGCAGCCGGTGGACTTTCAACTTCGAGACTGAACCGATATACCCTGTTTTGGCGGGTTCCCCAGCTTTTTGTGATAAAAAACCCAAACCGCAAGCACAGGATTGGGCGATGTTTTCGATCAATGCGGATTCCGATAGTTTTCCGTTTTCCACGAACAGGTTTTCAGAGCTGACAAAAAACCGGGTTTCAAAATGGCCTTCCGTGGCGCTGACCAATTCACTGACCATCACAAAGGGCGGCCTGTGCGGCAGAAAGGATAATATATTTTGAAGGTCATTGGTCATTGTCGAAAAAGTCATAATAATTGAACCATTGTTCGGGGTTTAATTTCACCCTTTTTTCCAACTCCGCCACGTAGCTTTTTGCTATGGTTTCAGCAGCCAGCTTTTCGTAAATAGGTTCTGTAGCGCTGAGATGGTAGTGGAAATCGGAAGTTTTTATGGCAAACACAAAGGTAACGGGTGCATCGAATTTGGCAGCCAGCAAAAAAGGGCCTGCGGGAAACCTGGCTTTTTTACCCAGAAAATCCAGTTCGAGCGTTTTTGTTTCCGGCAAAAAGCGGTCGGCATGGATGGCTACAAATTCGTTGTTTTCCAAAGCGTGTTTGATTTTTATTACGTGCGAAAGATCATTTTTTATCGGGATCGTTTGAAAACGCGAACCTCCGGTGGAAGTATCCAGGTACTTTTTTAACTTTTCCACTTCGGCGTCGAACATCAGCACATTGATCTTTTGGGTGACGCGGGTTTTGAGCAGGTTGCCGGCGGTTTCCCAGTTGCCGAGATGTGCGCTGAGCAATATCCCTCCTTTGCCGGAATCATTCATCTTTTGCAGGAAATGCTCCCCGTCGAAAGTATAGGTGAAGCGATCCCCTCTTCCCACCAGATAAGCAAAGCGGTCAACCAGCGTCTGGCCGAAGATATAAAAATTTTTCCGGGTTAATTTTTTGGCTGTTCGTGGTGTGAAATGTAAGGCGCCTGTGTAAAAATCGAGAATGGCTTTCCTGTTTTTTCCGGCGAACACAAAATAATAAAAAGTGACAAACCGCAACAGCAGATATGCGGGAGCAACGCCGGAATATTGGATTAAAAACAGGAATATTTTATAGCCCAGAACGGTTCCTTTACTTTTTCCACTCCAGCGGCTCATAAGCGATTTTTACAGCTTTCTCGCTACCAGTTCGTAGAAGTCGGTAAAGGTGACAATCTCTTTAAAATCTTCACCGGTGAGCTTTATACCAAAGTTTTCTTCGATGACAACGACCAAATCGACGTAATCCAGGCTGTCGAGTCCGAGGGTTTCTTTCAGGTTATTTTCGGGAAGGATATTCCGCTCATCCACTTCAAACTCTTCGGACAAAAAGGACTTTGTGGTCTCGATGATCTCCTCCCGGGTAATATTGGCATTTTTCATACACACTTTGCAGTTTAATATTTCACAGCACAAGTTAAAAAATAGACACAAAATTAGTGCTTTTATTTAATTTAATAGCTGATATGTGGAAAAAATCAAGTTGTTATTCCGGGTTGTAAAAGTGGCCATGGAGGTGTTGAGTTGGGAAGTTGTTGAGTTGCGGAGTTGCGGATTACGCCGTTGGCGTGAAACGGGGATTGTTGGGGATATTTTTAATTAATGAATCACCACGATTTCCTACAGTTTCACTACCCGTTCCGTCCAGACTGTATCCTCCGATCGAATTATCAGGATATATACACCGGCAGGGTAATTTGCGAGATTCAGCTCGGTTCGGTTTTGCAGATCATCTCTTAGAACAGTCACACCTTTTGGATCTTTTACTTCCAGTTTGGCATTCGGCAATTGCGGTGGAAGTATGATGGTGACCTTCCCTGTGGCAGGATTGGGGAAAATGGAAACAGGCTGAGCATACGGCGAATGGGTTGAGATCACCAGATCCTCCCCATCGCAATCTTCATCAATTCCATTATTTGGAATTTCCTCTGCACCGGGGTAGATATCCGGATCGTTGTCATCGCAATCGACAAAAAGATCAAAGCCATCTTCATCGAAATCAAATGTGGAAAGCATCACATTTTCTGTGGTGTTGGTGATGATCGGCGGATTGAAATCGAAATAGATTCCGGCGGTATTATTGATGACCGTTTCTTCAGAAATGCCTTCAAGCGCACGTATCCGGTAAGCCACATAACCCTGGCTGCCTTCAAAATTAGTCGTGCTGTCAGGCAAATAAATATCATGAAAAGAAAAGGTCAAGTATTTGTTTTCGGCAAGGCTGGTGCTCAAAACTTCTTCATGGCTACTGCTGATCACTCTGAATGTAGTAGGATCGAGATTTTCATCCAAAGTGTCGCGAATGATAACATCGTAAGCTTCTGCATTTCCGGTGTTTTGGAAACGGATAGTGTAAACGAGGTCTTCACCCATCAAGGCATAGTTGTTTGGGTAAACCGGATTGACGAGTTTGTCGTTGGGGTCGTAGGAGCAAAAGACTGACGTGATATAATTAAATGAGCCTGCATCATGTTCTCCGTTTACATCTGTATAGTTCGCCCAGGAGTTGAAATACAGATTGTCACCCAATGGAAATTCCAGCGGGCCAGGGATTTTCAAGTTTATTTTCCTGAGAACAGAAGCTCCTGGGTATAGGTCTGTAAAATACCAGCCATAGGTATCCGGCGCAATGATCGTATCGGGCGGATCGACATATTCTACTTCTTCAATATCGTCATCAATCTGAAACCAGAGGGTTCCGCTGGTGGTAGTTGTGCCATCATTGTGTGCCAATACATCAAAAGTGATGAACTCATTACACCTTGTGGGAGGCGCTGCAATGATTGAATTTACATTTGAAATGTCGTTCAGGGCTTTGACCCCGAAATAAATGGTATCAACGGATGAATCTGCCAGCGTAAGTGTGTAGGATGCAGAATCTGTGGTTAGTTCCCAGTTGGGAAAAAGTGTTTGGTTAAAACTAAATGTGTAAGTTCCATCCAGACGATATATCTTACCGCCGTTTTCCTGATTTCCATAAATTATTAAATTACCCGGATTAACTTCTAATGAAAAAAGCGAAAGAAAAGGCTCGCCATTGTCTAATATCTTATTTTCATTAATGTCTAAAAAAAATGGATAATAAACCGTATTTATATCGCAATCGAATAATACCTGATCTACATTTTGGCAGCCGTTGGCGTTTCCTTCTATTACTGCTGGATTGCCAGTTGTAAGATAATTGCAAATAAAAGGCTCGTTACAAGTTGACAAAAAATCATTATTTAAAATTTCGAGATTATTTAAACCTAAGTGATCAATGTTTTGTAAACCTGTCAATGAAACAAGCGAGCTATTTTCGGCAATTATCAACTCTTCAACCGAGGTTATGTTTTCCAGGCCGCTAAAACTTGTTATAGCTGAATTATAAGCAATAAATAAATTTTCTCCAATCGAAGTCAGTGATCCCAAGCCGTTAAATAATGTAAGCATTGGATTATTTGATATGCCCAGATTAGATCCAATAGAAGTTAACGATTCGAACCCGGAAATGCTCACTAAAGAATCATTAGAATTGATACTAAGAGATCCTATTGAGCCTAAGTTATTTAATCCATTCAAGTTTTGAATTGATTCGTTAATTCTTATGAATAAGCTTCCATTGATTGTTGTCAGGTTATCCAGGCCTTCAATTGATGTAAGCATTGGATTCCCTACTAGATCCAAAGTTCCAACGAAGGTTAAAGATTCCAACCCGGTTAAGTTAAGCAAAGAAGGATTAGATCTGATAGACAGGTATTGACCTACTGAGCTTAAGTTATTTAATCCATCCAAGTTTTGAATTGATTCATTTTCTTCGATACCCAAGTTACTACCGATTGTGGTCAGGTTTTCCAAGCCTTCAAATGACAAAAGAGAAGAATTGAAATCAACCCTTAAACTAATAGGAACATTTGTCAAATTTTCCAGCCCAACAAAATTTACTAGAGATGGATTTTTGGAAATATCAAACCCGGAAACAGCATTTAGACTTGGCAATCCATTAAAGTTTACCAAAGAAGCATTATTTTGTATTGAAAAAATACCATCAATGGAGCTCAAAGCCTCAAAACCTGTAAAATCGGTTATTGAATTATTTCCAGAAATTGAGCAATAAACACCAATAGTAGTTAATCCGGATAATCCGGAAAAGGAAGTCAGCAAGGGGTTTTGGTTTATTATAAGTGCTAATTCAATAGACATTAAAGATTCCAAACCATTCAGCGTTGACAGCGATTCGCAATCCATTATCATTAAAGATCTGCCAATATATGTCAATACATCCAATCCATTGAGGTTATAAATTTCATCACCTTCAATTACAACATCCCCCTCAATCTCCGTACATCCAGGATAATTAATCTGAAAACTATCTATCTCGGCCTGAGTAGTAAAAGTGATCCCGTCAGGCAAACAACTCTGCGCATTAGAAAACCCAATTCCAAAAAAGAAAAAGAAAACGGCGGTGTAAATTGATTTCATAGTCCTTGCTATTAAGAGGTTTACAATTTTTTGATTTGAAAAGATACGACAACTAAAGTAATCAAAAACACCGATAATCCGAACGCTTGTTTAATTTTTTAAACGCAATGTGTGTTACAAATTCATGAATAACCACAATCCATAAACAATAAACCACAAACTAATTTCCACCCACTTTCCGAATAATAAGCGAAGAATTAGTCCCCCCAAAACCAAAAGAATTGGATAAAAAGCAATCGATGATTTGGGATTTGGTTTGGCTGATGATATTGATCTTTGCAGAATCTTCATCGGGGTTTTCAAAATTGATATTGGGTGCGATGAAACCGTTTTGCATCATCAGGAGAGAATAGACGACTTCGCTGGCTCCCGCCATCCAGCACTCATGGCCGGTCATGGATTTTGTAGAGCTGACGGGTACGCTGCCTCCGAGCACAGCGAAGATGGCTTGAGCTTCGATGTTGTCGCCGGCGGGAGTGGAGGTGGCGTGTGCATTGATGTAATCCACTTTCTGCGGGGCGATATTCGCCTGGCGGAGCGCCATGTTGAGGGATCGCACCTGACCGTCAAGATTTGGATTGGAAATGTGATCGCCGTTGGAGGAGAAACCGTAGCCGATAAGTTCGGCGATGATGGGCGCTCCGCGTTTTACCGCAGACTCGTAGGATTCCAGGATGACCGTAGCCGAACCTCCCGAAGGAACGAGGCCATCGCGGTCGCGGTCGAAAGGACGGGACGCCTTGGCAGGTTCATCTTCCCGGATAGAAAAAACGCCCAGCCCGTCGAAGCTACCCATTGTGTAAATATTCACTTCCTGCGCACCACCGCAGATGACGCGATCCTGGTAACCGTGTTTTATCATCAGGTAGCCCATTCCGATGGCGTGAGAACCGGAGGCACAGGCAGCGCTCAGGGTGAAGTTGATGCCCTTGAGCTTGAGGATCGTCGCCAGGTTCATGTTGACGGTGCAGTTCATATTTTGAAAAATAGCGCCGCTGCCGATGAGGGTGGTGTCTTTTTTCTGGCGGGTTTTATCCACGGTTTCGATGACGGCTTCGGCGGTGCTGTCGTTGCCGAAGATGATGCCCGTTTCGTTGTTTTCCAGGAAATCGATATCCAGCTTTGCCTGGCTGAGCGCTTCGATGGTGGATACGTAGGCAAAAATGGCGGGCTGCCCCATACCGACCCTCGCTCTTCTGGGCAAGAGGTCTTTGATGTCGGGAGTTGGCACGATGCCCGTGAGCGCTGATCTGTAGCCCATCTCTTTGCGATCGGGATCGAAGCCGATGCCGCTTTTTCCCTGATACAAAGCTTCGGTGACCTCTTCGAGGTTTTTTCCCAGGCAAGAGTATATTCCGATTCCGGTGATGACAACCCTTTGGTTCATAGTTTTATGAATATTTTGAACCACAAAAGTCCACAATAGAACACAAAAGAATGATAGCTTTTTTCCTGTTTTCTTTTGTTCCCTTTTGTTTCTTTTGTGGTTTAAAAAATGATTATAGCTCAGGAATAAAGCCCTCCGTTGATATTGATCACTTCGCCGGTGATGTAGGAAGAATACTCCGAAGCTAAAAAGCTGACGAGTTGCGCCACTTCGTCGGCTTCGCCGAAGCGTTGCATGGGGATCAGTTTCTTAAGCTCTTGCTCGTTCAGGTCTTTGGTCATATCACTTCTGATAAATCCCGGAGCTACGGCATTGACGGTTATTTTCCGTTTGGCAACTTCCTGCGCCAAAGCTTTTGTTGCACCGATCATTGCGCCTTTCGCGGCGGAATAGTTGGTTTGCCCGGCCATCCCTTTCAACCCGGATAGTGACACAATATTAATAATTCTTCCGGCTTTTTTTCTGAGCATGCCATTGATCACATACTGGGTGACATTGAACCAGCCCTTTACAGAAACGTTCAACACCTCATCCCAATCGGTTTCGGGCATCCACATAAACAGGCCGTCGCGCGTGATCCCGGCATTATTGACCAGGATTTTGATGAAACTTTGCTCGTTGTTTTCTTTCCAGTTGTTCAACGCCTCATCAACGGCAGCTTTGTTTTCCACGTTGAATTGGAGCAATTCTCCCGCGCCGCCTGCATCGCGGATCTGTTGCAGGGTATCTTCCGCCCCCGCTTTCGAGTTTGAATAATTGACCAGGATATACAACCCATGATCGATAGCCAGCCTGATGGCGATGGCTTTTCCCAGTCCCCGCGAAGCTCCCGTAATTAAAGCGCAGTCCATGGCCAGCGTTTATTGTTTTTTATAAAATGATAAATATCGTTCATAGTTTCCGAAAGCGAGCGGTCTTCTTCCACAAATGGCGCCCGCTGCCTGATGGCTCGGTAAACTTCGAGGGTGTTGGCCGATAGTTTTTCTTTTTCATTCTCTTTCAAAAGGTCAATAGCCTGGCAGATGGCCATGAGATGAATAGCCATGACCTGGAAACAATTGTCAATCACGTGGCTAGTCATGGTCGCGCTATTGGTTCCCATGCTTACCATGTCCTGGTTGTCCTTGTTGTTTGGAATGCTGTGGACGTACATCGAGTTGGAAAGCGCCTGGTTTTCGGCAGTGGTGGAGGTTGCCGTAAATTGTAACCCCTGGAAGCCGAAATTCAAGCCCAACTTCCCATTGTTGAGGAAAGGAGGGAATTTATTATTCAAAGTATCGTTGACCAGAAAATTGAGTTGCCGTTCGGCCAGCATCGACAGTTTGGTCATAACTATTTTCAGCTTGTCCATTTCCAGCGAAACGTAATCGCCGTGAAAATTCCCGCCGTGGAAAACTTCTTCCAGTTCCAGTTTGACAACTGGATTATCATTGGTTGAGTTAAACTCATCCAGCACCACCTGTTTTGTAAAAGCCAGCGTATCCGCCACAGGCCCCAGTATTTGCGGCACACAACGGATGGAGTAAAATTCCTGGATCCTGTTTTTAAACTCAGCTCTACTGAATTCCGAAGCATCGGCAAACAGTTCGCTGCGGTTTCTGATGAGGCGGCTCCCTTTGAGGAAATCCCGCATTTGGGCTGCGACCCATTTTTGCCCTTTGTGCAATTTGGTGTTATTAAGCCCCTCGGAAAAAGAATCGTTGAAAGAGCCGATGATCTCGTTGAGGATGGCGGAAGTTGCAATCGACAAATTGAGCAGGCGATAGGCATAGATCAGGTTGATGGCAGCGATCCCAGTCATACAAGAAGTGCCGTTGATAATGGCCAGTCCGTCGCGGAGTTGAAGTTTCAATGGGCTGATACCGGCTGCTTCCAGGGCTTTCGACGCGCTGATGCGTTCTCCATTTTGATACACACTGCCTTCCCCAATGAGGTTAAGACCCAAATGAGCCAGTTGCACGAGGTCGCCGCTGGCCCCTACCCCACCGTGCTCGAAGATTTCGGGAACGATGTTTTTATTCAAAAAGGTGATGAGCATTTCAACTACGGGCAGGCTGACGCCGGAATTGCCCTGGAGGAAAGCGCTGAGCCGCGCGAGCAGTACGCTGCGGGCGTGGAGTTCGTCGAGGGGCTTGCCCATCCCGCAGGCGTGGTTGCGGAGGAGGTTGTATTGCAGTTGATTCAGTTCACTGCTTTCGATGCGGTATTGCGCCATAGGGCCGAAGCCCGTATTGATACCGTAAATGATCTTGTTTTTTGAAAACTTGTCCAGGAAACGGAAAGAACGGGATACGTTTTCCAAAGTATCCTTGTCGATCACCACTGCTGCTTTCTCAAAAGTAATTGCCTCTATCTGCTCAAGTGAAATTCGGTACATCTCCTGTTTTTATAAGTTTGGCAAAAGTAATAATTTGTTTACTTTTGGCAACTAAATTTCATGTGTATAAAGTTTTTATCAACAATCACATGGAACTTAGAGTGTGTTGAAATTTTCATGATCGAGCGAAAACGAGCAAATTTTATTATGGACAAGGCAAAAAACGCAGACGTACCTGAAAGGTACGGTGAGGCTTTTTAACGCAGTACAGAATAAAATTGGCCGATTGCAGCCGATTGATGGAAGTTTAAACATACTCTTACCATGAATTTTTTATTCATGCGTTTTTGCGCAATTTTTGAATAAAAAATTCATGGACGTTTCACCTTTTCATCCTCACAAATCGATGATAGGAGGCTATATTTCCAGGCTCATCGTTGGCTGCCAAAAATACAGTACTGCATTTTTTACATTCCTATTTCTGTTTGTAATTTTTCTGGTGTGGGGCATCAGTCGTTTGCAGATCAGTGAAAATATTTTTTCCACTTTCCCGGAAGGCGAAGCCTACGAACCGCTCAATGCGCTGCTCGAATCCAAAAACATTTCCAACCGCGTTGTTTTTTCCGTAAATACTCCCCCCGAAACCGAAGACCCCGTTGCGCTGGCGGAAGCCTTCGCCGATTCGCTGCAACGCTTTTCAGGAGAATATCTGGCGGACATCACTGCCTTGCGACCTGAAATCGAAGATTTGACATACGAATATTTTTACAACAATTTTCCGCTGCTCATCGGCACGGAATATTACCAAACCATTGATACAAAACTCAGCAGGGATTCGATTGCCGCTTCGCTCAGCGCGGCTTATCATCAATTGAGGGCGCCCGGCGGTGCTTTTTTGAGGGAGTATATTTTAAACGATCCGCTTTTTATTGCCTCGCCTTTTTTTCAACGGCAACAGGCCGGCGTCAATTCCGATCAGTTTATCGTGGAAGATGGGGTTTTGTTTACAAAAGACCGTGCTGCCCTCATCGTCATGGGTCGTGTAAATCATCCGCTTGGTGATTCAAAGAAAAATGAATTGCTCGCCAGGCAATTGAGCGCATTTTCGGAAAGCTGGAACCTGGCCTTCACGGATCATCCCGTCGAATATTTCGGCACTTTTGAGATCGCCGCCGGAAATGCCTCGCAAATCAAAAAAGATACGATGCTCACGGCTTTCATCGCTTTGCTGGCAATTCTCGTCATTTTGTTTGGATATTACAGAAAATGGTCGATCCCGCTGTATTTCATCCTGCCGGCGATCTTCGGCGGCTTGTTTTCCCTGGGCGTCATGGGTTTTGTAAAACCGGAGATTTCAGCCATTTCCATGGCCACGGCAGCCGTGATCCTGGGGATCGTGCTGGATTATTCCTTCCATTTTTTTACGCACCTCCGGCATTCCTCCGATGTGCTGGCCACGGTCAGGGAGATTTGCAAACCGCTGCTCACAGGCAGCTTCACCACCATCCTGGCATTCCTGGCGCTGACTTTTGCCAACTCGGCGGTGCTGCAAGATTTCGGCCTCCTGGCGGCGCTGAGCCTGCTGGGCGCCGTGATCTTTACTTTGATCGGATTGCCGGTTTTGCTGGGTCGTTTTGGTTTTGATTATAAAAATGCTCCGCAACCTTTTTCCATAAAACTGCCGAAAGTTTCCAACAAAATAAAAATCGCGGGATTTTTCGGCATCATTGCCATCACCATCGGTTTCCTGCTTGGCCCCTGGAAAGTGCAATTCGACGGCGACCTCAACAAACTGAACTTCCACCCCGAAGCACTGAAGCTCAAAGAACAAAAGCTCACGGGGGTCAACCCGGCCAATGAAAAACAGATATTCCTCTTCGCCTCTTCCGAAGATCCGGAAACCGCTAAGCTGCACAATTTCAAGTTGTACAACAAGCTGAACGAACTGAAGCAGGCGGAGCAGATCGAATCCTTTCAGTCTTCGGCGCCTTTCCAGATACCCGGAGAAATTGCAGCAGAAAGCGCTGCTTTGTGGCTGGATTACTGGTCGGAAAAAAGGGAGAGCTTATTCAAAAACCTGGACGAAGTAGCCGACAGCCTCGGTTTCACAGCTTCCGCCTTTGATCGTTTTAAAACCTGGATTACGGAATTCGACCCTGAAAACAGCATCAGCGCGGATTCCATCATTGCAAAAATCAACGCTGAAGACCTGGTAGCCCGTCAGTCGGGAAAAACGATTTTCATCACGCCGCTGGAAGTTTCCGGTCAGCAATACGAAGCAGCCACAGCGGCTCTCGGACAGTTGGAAGGTGTACGGATCTTCGACCGGTCGGAAGTTGCGGAGACTTTGCTCGACCTGGTCCGGGCAGATTTCAATTATATTCTCATTATCACGGCGCTCATCGTTTTCATTACTTTGCTTTTTATTTATGGACGGATTGAGTTGACCTTGCTTGCATTTTTGCCCATGCTCATCAGTTGGATCTGGATCGTGGGTATTGCGGGAATGCTGGACATCCGGTTCAATTTTGTAAACATCGTGATCGCCACTTTCATTTTCGGCATCGGCGATGATTTCAGTATTTTTACCACCGATGGTTTGCTGAGCAGGTACAAATACGGGAAAGATACCCTTCGCGCCTACCGCTCGGCCATTGTTTTATCGGCTATTACGACGATCATCGGAACGGGGTCGCTGATCTTTGCAAAACATCCGGCGGTGCATTCCATTGCTTTGGTAAGCGTGATCGGCTTGAGTTGCATACTCTTTATTTCGCTGGTTTTTCAACCATTGATGTTCGGTTTGTTTGTACAAAAAAGGATAGAAAAGAGAAGAGCGCCGGTATCCTTTGCCAACTTCCTGATGTCG
>CAZKDA010000034.1:0-28945 GCA_964551455.1 uncultured Saprospiraceae bacterium | reverse complement strand
GCTGGTTGAACTACGGGATGCCGGAATTCCCATTTACTTTTTTATCGGGAATCACGACATGTGGATGTTCCGTTATTTTGAAGAAGAAATGGGCATCCCGATATACCGCAAACCTATCAAAAGGGAGTTGTTTGGAAAAACCTTTATTATCGGCCACGGCGACGGGCTGGGACCCGGAGATCATGGTTACAAGTTTTTAAAAAAAGTATTTGCAAACCAAGTGTGCCAGTGGTTGTTTGCGAGGCTCCATCCGAATTTTGGCATCAGCCTGGCGAAATACTGGTCGGGCAAAAGCCGTGAATCCAACAGGATCGAAACGGAGTTTTTCGGAGAAAAGAAAGAAAGGCTGATCGTGTTTGCCAATGAAGAACTTGACCGGCAATATGCAGATTTTTTTGTATTCGGACACCGGCACCTGCCCATTGATTATACGTTGAAAAACAAAAAAAGTCGTTATATCAACCTGGGCGAGTGGATGAATTATAACTCGTATGCAGTTTTTGACGGAAAAGATATTGAAATCAAATTTTTCGAAAATGAAGGAGCAAAAGTTTTTAAATTTTGATCTTTTAGCTCAACTCATCCTTTGCGGGATTTTGTCAATGGGCTATTCCTGTAAAACTCAGGCGAGCAGCGTTGCGGATTCTAGTTATACCCTGTTGAATACTATTACTATCGAAGCAAAGTCTTTTACAACCGACAAGCTGAGCCAGGTTTATATCGTCACTGGAAAAAACGAGGTCATCAAGTTCGACGCCAACGGCAAGGAGTTGTTCCGTTTCAACAATAATAAACTTGGCAACTTGCAGCACATCGACGCTACCGACCCGTTTAATGTATTGTTGTATTATCCCGATTACTTTACGGTATTGACGCTCGACCGAACTATGAATATTACCAGCGAATATGACCTGACCAATCTGAACCTGATCGAGGTGGAAGCCATTGGCATGTCAAATGATAATAATGTCTGGCTGTACGATGAGGTCACTTTCAAACTGAGAAAAGTGGACAGAAACGGACAGGTATTGCTGGAAAGCGTCGAATTGAATTTGTTATTACAGTACACGCCACATCCGAATTTTATTCTCGAACGCGAAAACAAGGTCTATCTCAACAATCCGGAAACTGGCGTGCTGGTGTTCGACAATTACGGGAATTATATCAAAACGCTTGATTTTAAAGGGTTGAGCGATTACCAGGTTTTTAATAACCAACTGATCTTCAGGCGCGATGAGCAATTGATGGCCTTTCATTTACAACCGCTGGTTTTGCAGCCGGTTACCTTGCCCGAGGGGATTAAAAAAGAAGACAAGATCCGCATCCAGCAAAACAGGCTTTTTGTAAAAAAGAAAGACCGTTTGTTGATTTATAGCTTTTAAAAGACACCTCGAAAAGGCGTTGTTTTGGAGTGCATCAAATCGTCATGATATCCTCTTCTTTTGCCGTCACCATATCGTTGATCTTGTTGGTGTAGTCGTCGATAATCTTTTGAACCTCTGCTTCCTTGTCTTTTCCCATATCCTCCGGCAACCCATCCTTTACAGCTTTTTTTATAAAATCCATCACTTTATGGCGGGCGTTTCGCAGGCTGATCTTACCATCTTCGCCGAGGGCTTTGGCGCGTTTCACCATTTCCTTTCTCCGTTCTTCGGTGAGCGGCGGGATATTGATCCGGATCAGTTCGCCATCATTCATGGGGGTAAGACCCAGGTTTGCAGCGAAGATGGCTTGTTCGATGGTAGAAAGCATTTTTTTCTCCCAGGGTTGTATAGTCAGCGTTTTGGCATCGGAAGCGCCCACATTGGCCACTTGGTTGAGCGGGGTCGGGTTGTCGTAATAATCTACGAGGAGTCCGCTGAGCATTGAAGGAGAGGCTTTACCCGTTCGGATTTTAGCCAGTTCATTTTCAAGATGAGCAATAGCGTCATCCATACTTTTTTTCATTTTGGAAATATTGCTATTTACTTCTTCTAACATGATGGGGATAATTTAATAATTGACAAATTTGAGCCTGCCAAATTTACAAATAAATACCAAAATTGAATTATTGAATCAGAAATTATAGGTAACTGCTCCTTCGCGAATGGAGATTTTTTTCGTTCGGCGGAGCTGGTCGATCACTTTGTCCACGTTGCCGTGTTTTGTAAATTCCTGGTTGTGGAGGAGGATATAGTTACGGAGCATTTCTTCTTCTTCAGGACGCTTTCCGGATCGGATGAGTCTTTGGACAGTATCGTTGGCCGTTTCATCCAACAATTGGTTGTCAATAGAAGGATCAGCCAGGAATGAACTGGAATAGGTGTCTGTAACATTTGATTTTCCAACTTCGGTTTTGGCAGTCTCTTTTTTCTTCAGCGGCAACGGTTCAACGCTTGTTTTTCGGGTTTTGACTCTGAGGCAATTCCTGCCGGATTTGTTGATCGAATGCACGATCGTATCGAACGAACGGTCATTTGACAGGATAGCGAAATCGATCAATTTGGACACTTTTTGATTCAGCGTGGCCATCAGGTAACATATCTGGAAATTCAAACCATTTTGTAATGGTTTTTCCACACCAATCCATTTGGCAGCTTTTCCGAATTTTTGTATCCGGCGGACAAGCTTGAATGGGATGTTTTTTTCTTCCGAATCGACAAAGATGAAAAGCCTGGAGCAAACCTTTTCAAGCTTATTGAATTTGATCTTTTGAAGATTTTCAAAATCAATAAAAACGTACCGCCGATTTTGTTGAGCGCTCATAAAAAGTTGCAAGCTGAAAAATTAAAATCCCTAAAGTGCTAAAGTAATTTAAAAAACTCCGATTTCAAAATTTTAAAACTTTTTCTGCTGCATGGAAATTGAAGTCAAAATATACGATATGGGCTTGTTTTTCAAGTTTATACAAATAAAATAAAAAATACCTTCGATAATTTCCTATTTCTACCATCTTGGATTTTAAAAAGTTATAAACACTTAACTTTTAAAAAAAAGAGCAGAAACATTTTAAAAACGTTTCTGCTCCGCGACAAAAAAAATATTGGATTTTATCGGCTGTTGGAATATCTCAACACCAGGTATAATAACATGACCAATGAAGATAAAGCCGCCGAAACATAAGTCATAGCTGCCCACCAAAGCGCGTCTTTTGCACCATCGTATTCCGCTCCCCGCGCCACACCGGTTTCATCCAGCCACGCCAGCGCTCTTTTGCTCGCATCGAATTCGACGGGGAGAGTCACAAAACTAAATAATGTGGTGACGGAAAAAGCCAAAATGGTGATGAGCATCAACTGCGGAAATGATCCAAGCAGAAGAAAAGCGGCGATCAGCAACCATTGCTGCGCAGTAGCTGCAACGTTGACGATGGGCACCAGCGCCGAGCGCACCTGAAGCATGGCGTAAGCTCTGTCGTGCTGAACGGCATGCCCGCATTCATGGGCAGCCACGGCAGCGGCAGCTACGCTTTTGCCATGATAAACCGGTTCGCTCAGGCTTACCGTTTTCGTCAGGGGGTTGTAATGATCTGTCAAAAAACCACTGGCAGGCACCACCTTCACCCCATGTATCTGGTAATGAGCCAACATGGCCTCTGCTATTTCTTTTCCGGACATTCCGCTTTGAACACCCACCTGGCTATAAAAATTGAATTTGCTTTTCAGGCGGCTGCTCACAAACATTCCAACCAGAGAGAGCGCACCTGCGATCAGGATATAGATATAATAATCCGCTGTCATCTTTTAAAAAAATTTAAATGGTTTTCAAACATGCCTGACTGCGTTTAGCATGCAGGTATTGGTAAAACTCAAAAACCGGATCAAAGGTTTTTAATTTTCAAAAATTCAGTCCTGCCTGGCCGCTCCGGAATAGGCGGACGTCAAAAATCAATCAATCAGATCAAACCCGATGTAGGGCTGGATTGCTTTCGGGATTTTTATCCCGTTCGGCGTTTGGTTATTTTCCAGCAACGCCGCCACGATCCTTGCCAGCGCCAGGGCACTACCATTGAGCGTATGGGCGAGTTGCAATTTGTTGTTTTGACCTCGAAACCTCAGTTTCAGCCGGTTGCTCTGAAACGTTTCAAAATTGGAAACGGAACTGACCTCGAGCCACTTTTGCTGTGCTGCGGAATAAACTTCAAAATCATAAGTCATCGAGGACGTAAATCCCAGGTCACCGCCGCAGAGACGCAGGATCCGGAATGGCAATTCGAGCTTTTGTAATATGCCTTTGACATGATCGAGCATTTGATGCAAAGTATCGTAAGACTTTTCAGGATGCTGGATCTGAACGATCTCTATTTTATCAAACTGATGCACACGGTTGAGGCCCCTCACGTCTTTGCCATAGGCGCCGGCTTCCCTTCGCCAGCAAGGAGTATAACCGGTTATTTTCACAGGGAAATCCTTTTCATCGAGGATCACATCACGATATATATTTGTCAATGGCACTTCAGCGGTTGGGATCAGGTACAAGTTGTCTTTTTCCACATAATACATTTGTGCTTCCTTGTCGGGCAACTGGCCGGTGGCGCGGGCGGTTTCTTCGTTGACCAGAAAAGGCGGGATTACTTCTTCATAACCGGCTTTTTGCGCTTCGTCGAGAAAAAAGTTGATCAGCGCCCTTTGCAGTTTGGCGCCTTTGTTTCTGAAAAGCGGAAAACCGGAACCGGTGATCTTCACGCCCAGTTCAAAGTCGATCAGGTTGTATTTTTTAGCCAGTTCCCAATGCGGAAGCGGGTTTTCTCCGAGCTGGGGGAAACTATCTGCCCAATCCTGGTAAACCTCATTGTCTTCGCTGGTTTTGCCGGAGGGAACCAACTGGTGCGGGATGTTGGGCACTTTCAACAAAAGATTTTCGAGATGTATTTTGGTTTCGGAGAGCTTGTCGCCAAGTACTTTGGAGCTTTCCTTGAGTCGGCTCACTTCGTTTTTTATTTTTTCCGCTTCGGCTTGATTCCCATGTTTGTACAACTCACCGATCTCTTTCGCGAGTTTGTTGGATTGCGCCAGCAATTCGTCGTTTTCTGTCTGGATGGCCTTTCGGGTATCATCCAGGGCGATTATTTCGTCCACGATTTTAAGGTCATCCGGAGCATAGTTCCGGATTTTGAGACCATTTAAAACCGCTGTCTTGTGTTCTCTGATGTAACTGACTTGTAGCATATATAATTAAATGGATGGATTAGCTGGTAGGAGTTTAGGTATAAAAAATATACTGCTATCGTGTGCAAAGCAGCGCGAACCTGCCCCGACGCGCCTGCCTGGCTGGCAAACAGGTCGGGGTTAGGCAAATAGAAAAGACTTTTCAGGGTAATAATTAAACTTTTGAACAAAGTTTTCGTTAAATTTTTGCAAAGATACTATTTGAAATTAAAAATAAAACGTATTTTTGTAACGATTAAAAAGTAAGCATACCTTTACCACATCGTTTTTTAAGGCTACAAATGAGGGTTAATCAATCCAATTCCTTCTAAAATTCCACTTTAACTTTTTTTGAGGCTATACAGTTCCCTGAAAAGATATATTGATGTGTAAAGAATTAGCTTTTGTCTTTTGGTAATTAATCAGCGTTCCTACTTTTTTTAATTCCATTAAGTGCGGTTTTAGTCATTCAATTCACGAGTAAAAAAAGCTTTTACTTTATTATTTTCTAAAAAATTAAATTCCCAAAATTTAAACTTAACATGTTTGATATACTTCAGTTAAATGATATGCTGGTGCATGAGTTGAAAGATCTGGCAGAGCAACTTGGGTTGAAAGGGTTCAAAAAACTAAACAAACAAGAGCTTATTTATAAAATCCTTGACCAACAAGCGCTGGCAAAGGAATCCAACAAGAAAAACGGGAAAAACGAATCATCAGATTCCCCGGAGGATAAAACCTCCAAATCTTCACAACAATCGCACTCCGATAAAAGTACGCGAAACTCCCGGCAAAAGAACACCGACACTAATCCATCCTCCGAAGCGGAAAACACTCAAGATTCGCCAAACGATAACACCGAACGACGGCGCCCAAGAATAAAAATAACAGAAGAAGAACGCTCCCGGCGGACTATAAGAGGATCGAATGAAGATCTATTCGCCAAACAGCAGTTTGAGCAAAACCATGAATCCAACATTGAAGAACAACCTGAAAATGAAGCAGCCATGAATACAAGTGACGATTTCACTAATGAAAATGACGAGACCAGTAAGGTGCCGGTACCAAAAGATACCAGGGAAGAAGCAAATAACAACGAAAGGTCGGTATCATCACCCCCTCAAAATGAACCCCAATTCAATATCGAGTTGGATGGGATCATCGAAGGCGAAGGTATTCTCGAAATGATGCCGGATGGTTATGGCTTCCTGCGTTCTGCCGACTACAATTACCTGACATCACCGGATGACATTTACGTTTCTCCGTCCCAGATCAAGCTGTTTGGCCTCAAAACCGGTGATACCGTCAATGGCGCTATACGACCACCCAAAGAAGGTGAAAAATATTTTGCACTGTTGAAAGTGTCTCGCATCAATGGTTTACAACCCCATGATGTTCGCGACAGAGTTCCATTCGACTATCTCACGCCTTTATTTCCGACCGAGAAGTTTCAATTGACCAATGGCTCAGGCAAAGATTACGGCCCGCGAATGATCGACCTCTTTACCCCCATCGGAAAAGGGCAACGCGGCCTGATCGTCGCACAACCTAAAACAGGTAAGACTTTCCTTTTGAAGGATGTCGCCAACGCCATTGCGAAAAACCACCCGGAATCTTATATGATCGTTTTGCTGATCGACGAACGCCCGGAAGAAGTGACGGATATGAAACGCAGCGTCAACGCTGAAGTCGTGGCATCGACATTTGACGAACCTGCCGACAACCACGTCAGAGTGGCAGGCATCGTTCTCGAAAAAGCAAAACGCCTGGTGGAAAGCGGCCACGATGTGGTCATCCTGCTGGATTCCATCACGCGGCTTGCAAGGGCTTACAACACAGTGGCGCCCGCCAGCGGAAAAGTACTCTCCGGTGGTGTCGAAGCCAATGCCTTGCACAAACCAAAAAAATTCTTCGGCGCAGCGCGTAACATCGAAAACGGCGGCTCTTTGACCATACTCGCAACAGCATTGATCGATACCGGCTCCAAGATGGATGGTGTTATCTTCGAAGAATTCAAAGGAACCGGAAACATGGAATTGCAGCTCGACAGAACGCTGGCCAACAAACGGCTTTACCCGGCAATCGATCTCACCAAATCCAGTACGCGACGCGAAGATCTGCTTCTCGATAAGGACACCCTGCAGCGTATGTTTATCATGAGAAACCACCTTGCCGATATGAAACCGGTGGAAGCGATGGAGTTCTTACGCAAAAATATGCTGCATACCACCAGCAATGAAGAATTTCTTAGTTCGATGAATGGCTGATGTAGAGCATCAATCACTCTGAAATATCTCAAAAAGAAATCCACAGCCATTTGTCTGTTTAATAAATAAATTTTACTTTTGTCGGACTTTTTCGGCAAGCAGTTTTTTTAGCGATTTTTTAAAGGAAATTATTATGAAAAGGACATTCCAACCATCCAGGAGAAAAAGAGCGAACAAACATGGTTTCCGCTCAAGAATGAGTACCAAAAATGGCAGAAAGGTATTAGCCCGGCGACGTGCCAAAGGCCGCTTTAAGCTTACCGTTTCTGACGAAAGTAAAGTGAAGTGACCGTTCCCTCGTTTGAGGAACTCTAAAAATATCTTATCACTGAAAACCCGATCCTGTAATTACAGATCGGGTTTTGATTTGTAATGGAATTTGTAGTTTCTTTGAAACGCTTTTTATTTTCAGTTACACCGATGCGCAATGCCGTCATTTTCATTTCATAAAAAAGAACACCTCAAAAGCCGCAAGGTGATCGCTGAAATATTTAAAGCAGGAAAATCAATCAAAAGTTATCCCTTGCGCGTAGCGTGGACGATGATCGACCCTCCGAAAAATGATTGCCGTTTTCAGTTTGCCGTCTCCGTACCAAAACGATCTTTCCCGAAAGCCGTTCAAAGAAACCTGCTGAAAAGACGCATCAGGGAAGCCTTTCGGCTTAATAAACATATATTGTATGAAAACTTCGGACAAGACCACCGTCAATTTGGTTTGATGGTCATCTATATTGCGAAAGAGGAATTGCCATTTCAAACCATTGAAAAAGCGACCCGCCAGTGGATGGCGGCGTTCGTCCGCAACCATATCCGCCAGGATGAATAAGGCCTCATCCAAAGCAACGCCGCCATTGCTTTTTAGCTCTTTTTCTGAAAATAAAATACATCTGAATATGCGATCGATCATTTTGCTCTTCCTTATAATCGGGTCTCTAACGGCGGGCTTCGGACAAAAAATTCTACAAATCGAAAAGTACGGAAAGACCAAAGTCCAAAGATTTTACATCGGAGATGAACTCACCTATCAGCTCAAAGGCGATAAAAAAACCTGGTATAACGGTACCATCACGGATCTTTTGGTAGATGACAATATTATTTTATTTGATAACAGGATGGTCAACCTGAAAGACATCGCAGTGATCAGGACATTTAAAACCGCAGGCCTTTCAAAGTCGTTGAGCCGCCAGCTTTATGCTTTCGCTCTAAGCTTTGGAGGTTTTTCGGTGCTGGCTACACTGGTGGGTTGGTGGGAGTTAACGGCCTTCACGGCCATCGCCGTCGGCTCGGCATTGGTGGCAGGTTGGCTGGTGCGCCAAATTTTCAAATGGAAAAATCATAAAATGGGAAAACGAAAATGGCTACGAATGCTGGACCTGACTTTCAAACCGGCTTATGGCCCCTGATTGCCACAGATGCCGTCGAGCAAGTTGGAGATTGTTGGGGATAGGCGCCCGGCTGGCCGGACGCTGGGGATGAATGATTCCCCGGAGCTCGGCCGAACACCTAGTCCCCCTATCCCCGTCACGCCGAAGGCGGAACTATCCCCCTATCCCCGTCACGCCGAAGGCGTGACTATCCCCCTATCCCCGTCACGCCGAAGGCGTGACTATCCCCCTATCCCCGAATAAAATATTGCAAAGCCAGTTCCTAGCCATGTAGCCCCAATCCTGAAATGATCCCGACACAATTTTTCGTGAAGTACGAGTGATGACGGAATGCCTCCCGCGCATGCACATTCGAGATATGAACCTCGATAGTCGGCGTGGTGATGGCAGCCAGGGCATCGGCTATCGCGATGGAAGTGTGGGTGTAAGCGCCGCCGTTGATGATGATGCCATCGAGCGAAAAACCGACTTCGTGTAATTTGTCGATCAGTTGCCCTTCCGAATTGCTTTGGAAATAATCGAGATCAACATCCGGGTATTTGTTTTTCAAGTTTTGAAAATAGTCCTGAAATGGTTGATTGCCGTAGATGTCGATCTCTCGTTTGCCGAGCAGGTTTAAATTCGGGCCGTTGATGATGATGAGTTTCATGTGCTTTGGAAAATTACAAGAGGTTTATCAGGACAACTGATAAACCTCTTTTTTGTATTCGGAAAATATGTGATTTCGTTCCGGTGAAAAAGCCGGAATCAGTTGGCATTTTCGGAAAGAAACTTAATGCGAATGAGTTGGATCTCTTCCAGCGTAATGTCATCTTCCTTCAATTCTGCATAAGCCTCGTCAACCGAATCGGTATCGGCTTCCATAAAATATTCATAAATATCTTCCTGCGAATATTCATCAACAGCATCTTCAATGTAATAATCGATATCGACTTTGGTACCCGAAGCCACGATCATTTCCATTTCGTGCAGGATCTCCTCCATGCTCAGGTTGTTTGCCGAAGCGATATCGTCTAACGGAATTTTACGGTCGATGCTCTGGATGATATTCACCTTGACCTTTGATTTGTTGGCCACCTGTTTGACGATAAAATCTTTCGGTCGCTCGATGTCATTTTCTTCAACATAATTGGCGATCAGGTCGATAAAGGCTTTTCCGTAGCGCATCGCCTTGCCTTTGCTTACTCCGGTGATGTGGGACATGTCTTCCATCGTGATCGGATACTGCGTGGCCATGTCTTCGAGGGAAGGATCCTGGAAGATGACAAAAGGAGGAAGCTTTTTATCGCGGGCGATCTGGCGGCGCAGGTCTTTCAGCAATGCCATCAGGGTTTCGTCGAGCACGGCGGTTTTGCTCATTGAGGCTTCGTCGTCATGGGTTTGAACCTCGTAGTTGTGATTGAGCGGTATTTTAAAAGAATGCGGTTTTTTCACAAAATCCTTTCCAGCTTTGGTCAGTTTGAGCAAACCGTAATTTTCGATGTCTTTATAAACCAGGTTGTTGAGCAATGCCTGCCGGAAAATGGATTGCCAGAAGTTGTCGTCTTTTTCTTTTCCGATCCCAAACAATTCGAGCTGATCGTGTTTGTAATCCATCATTTCTTTGGTTTGGATTCCGGTGACGAACTCCACCAAAGTTTTAATGCCGTAGTTTTCGTTCAATGTTTCGATAGCGCGAAGGGCCTGGTTCATTTCTTCCTTCACTTCTATTAATTCCTTCGGATGGCGGCAATTGTCGCACATTTTCCCGCAGTTGTCATCTTCAAAACTTTCTCCGAAGTAATGCAACAGGAATCGTCGGCGGCAGGAAGGCGTTTCGACATAAGCCTGGATCTCCTGCATCAGTTGGGCGGTCATTTCCCGCTCTGCAACCGGTTTGTCGCGAAGAAACTTTTCGAGCCGCTGAATATCTTTATAAGAATAAAAAGCGATACATCGCCCTTCCAGTCCGTCGCGTCCGGCACGTCCGGTTTCCTGGTAATAATTTTCGATGCTTTTCGGAATATCGTAATGGATAACAAAACGAACGTCGGGCTTGTCAATGCCCATTCCAAAAGCTATGGTAGCCACGATGACATCCACATTTTCCATCAGGAAATCATCCTGGGCTTTGGTTCTGGTTTTGGCATCCAGCCCGGCATGATACGGCGCCGCCTTAATATCGTTGACGCACAATGTCTTGGCGATCTCTTCTGTGTTTTTCCTGCTTTGCACGTACACGATTCCGGATTTCCCAGGCATTCCTTTGATAGCCTGGATGATGTTTTTTATCGTTTGTTCTTTTTTGCCTTTAGGCCTTACTTCATAATATAAATTGTCGCGATTGAAAGAAGATACAAACCGTCTGACATTGCGCATGTTCAGGTTTTTTACAATATCGGATTGTACTTTCGGAGTAGCTGTGGCCGTAAGCGCGATGATGGGAATTTCCTTGTCGATAGAATCGATCATGGTGCGGATGCGGCGATATTCCGGACGGAAATCATGCCCCCACTCCGATATACAATGCGCTTCGTCAACGGCCACGAAAGAAAGATCCACTTCTTTGAAAAACTGGATATTTTCGTCTTTCGTAAGCGTTTCCGGAGCGATGAAGAGCAGTTTGGTTTTGCCTTCGGTAATATCTTCCTTAACCTTTCTCATCTGCGTTTTTGTCAACGATGAGTTGAGGAAATGAGCGACGTCGTCCTCGTGGCTGTAACCCCTTATCGAATCGACCTGGTTTTTCATCAACGCTATGAGAGGCGAAATGACGATGGCCGTACCAGGGAACATCAGGGCAGGCAATTGATAACAAAGCGATTTGCCGCCTCCGGTTGGCATGATCACAAAAGTATCCTGCCGGTCTAACACGCTTTGAACGATGGCTTCCTGGTTGGATTTGAACTCATTGAATCCAAAAAACCGTTGCAAGGCATCTTGTAAGGTTTCGTTTGTTTGTACCATACTTTCTAATACTTTCAATTCTTTTGTATTTAAAATTCAGCTTATTTTTACGCGTAAAGCGACAATTGATAAGTTGAACAGGTTGTCGAAATAAATCTTGGTTTAAAGTCAGCCTCTAAATATAAACAAAATTTGCAGTAATTTTCAGAACATCGAACGCAATGTGATCTTCTTTAATTACTTTGTGTCTGTCAATTAACCGTCAACCTGAAATGAATGTTTAAAATGATCGAAAAATCAGGTCTTGCAGTTCGACACAGCTTCTAAAAAAAGCTGTCAAAAATACGAAAAAATTGTGAAAAAAGAAGCAGAAATTATAGGAATTGCCCAAGGGGTGATCCAGATCGAAGCGGAGGCGGTTTTAGGGCTTAAAGCCAGTATTGACAAAGACTTCACCGAATGTGTCCATGCCATTTTCCAGTCGCCCGGAAGGGTGATCGTCACCGGCATCGGCAAAAGCGCCATCATCGCCAATAAGATCGTTGCTACTTTAAATTCAACCGGTACGCCCGCCATCTTCATGCACGCAGCCGACGCCATTCATGGCGACCTTGGGATGATCCGCCCCGATGATATTGTTTTGTGTATTTCCAAAAGCGGCGAAACGCCTGAGATCAAAGTACTCGTCCCCCTGCTGAAAGCTTCCGGCAATGTGCTGGTCGGTATGGTCGGCAACAAAAATTCCTATCTCGGAAAACAAGCACGCTATATTCTGCACACACCAGTATCCAAAGAAGCCGATCCCAACAACCTGGCACCTACTGCCAGCACCGCCGCACAAATGGCACTGGGCGACGCACTCGCTATCGCTTTGCTCGCCTTGCGGGGATTTACGCCTTTGGATTTTGCACAGTACCACCCCGGCGGCACTTTGGGCAAACAACTTTATTTGCGTGTCAACGACCTCTACCCCAACAACGAAAAGCCTATAGTTTTTGAAGATGACAATATCCAAAATATCATCCTGCAGATCACTTCAAAACGGCTTGGCATGACCGCCGTGCTCAACCCGGCAGGTGACATTCGCGGCGTGATCACCGACGGAGACTTGAGGCGAATGCTGGAAACCGAAAATGACCTCAGCCACCTGAAAGCCAAAGATATTATGAACCCAAAACCCAAAACCATCGAAAGTAATGCCCTGGCTGTAAAAGCGCTGGAGATCATGCGCACATATAGTATCACCCAGCTTCTCGTTGTCGAAAAAGAAAAATACATGGGAGTAGTTCACCTCCACGATCTCGTAAGGGAAGGTTTGATATGAAAGTTGGTGAGATGCAAGACAACAGACGTCAGACGTCAGACATCAGACATCAGGCAGGTTTCAGACACCAAATGTCAAATGTAGCTGCCTGCTTTACTTTCAGTCAATTGCTCAAAAAAGCTTTTCGCCGGTTATGCCTGTTTTTTTGCTTCGGTCTTTTTTTAGGAAGCTGTCGGCAAAATGTCGAGCGGGAAATCACGCCGGCATTTTATTATTGGAAAACAAGCCTGCTTATCACCGGCTTTGAATCGGATTACCTGGATGCGCTGCCAGCCCGAAAGCTGTACCTCCGTTTTTTCGATATCGACTGGGAAGCGGCATCCGGCCAACCCAGGCCCGTCGCTGTGGTTGAGAAAGCCGCTACCCTGCCGGAAAGTATCGAACTAATCCCTGTGGTTTTTATCACCAACCGGACTTTTCTGAATCTCCCGGATGAAGATATTCCGAGCCTTGCAGAAAATGTTTTAAAAAAGATATTTTTGATCGCCCTCGATTTTCCGGAGCATGAGGTCAAGGAATTGCAATTCGATTGCGACTGGTCTCCCAAAACCCGGCAGAAGTATTTTGAATTTTTAAGACAGGTCAGGTTGAAATTGGTGGAAAAACCAATCCTTCTGAGCAGCACCATCCGGCTTCACCAGGTCAGGTATTTTGAAAAAACTGGTGTCCCTCCGGCTGATCGTGGCGTGTTGATGTTTTACAACATGGGAGATCTGGAAGATATTCAGGCAGAAAATACGATCCTCGATCTGAACATTGCAAAGCAATACCTCGACAATTTTGGCGAATACCCGCTGCCGCTGGATATTGCTCTGCCGCTTTTTTCATGGGGGGTTTTGATCCGCGAGGGCAAAATGATCTCCCTGATCAACAATCTTTCCGTTGATGACCTTGAAGAAGAAGATCGCTTTTCAAAAATCAGCGAAAGCCGTTTTGAGGTCGCCAAAAGTACGTACCTTCAAGGCTACTATTTGTACAAAGGGGATGTGCTCCGCATCGAATCCGCTCCGGCAGAGACCCTGCTCGAATCGGCGGAATTGCTCAGCAACGTACTGAAAACAAAGGATTTGAGCCTCATTTTTTATCACCTTGATTCTGTCTCATTGAACAAATACCCGCATGAAACTTTGGAAAAAATTTGTGATATTTTTCGTTAGCAGTCTGATGGTTGCGCTGCCGGTGAGGATATCCATGGGTTGCGGCCCCGACCTGAGCTTCCGGGGTTACACCTTTGTCAATCCTGCTATCGTCAACCGGGATTCTGAGTTCAGTCCCTACTTTTTCCAGTTTGACAATTTTTACAACAGTTTTGAAACCATTCAGGACATCCAGCAAAAAGGAAATCTCCAGGAGTGGCAGGAGATATTTTGCGGACTCGTGAGCATCAAGGACCTCGAAACCGTCATTTACCATACCAGCTATTCGGAATTGAAAGTGTTGCGCACTTCCGTGCAAAACGAAAAATATCCATTGAGTCCGCGTTTTCAAAACAACAGCTTTGCCAGGCATCTGAAAAAAAATAAATGTATCGAGACAATTGATTACTTGCTTTTCGCAAAGCATTGCGAGCCTTACGTGGTGGCTTCCGACGGCTGGGAAAGCCCGCAAAGAGACACTTTTGCCATGCAAAACCTGATCGACGAGGGATTGGATGTTTTTCTAAAAATAAAATCAAATTACATCCGACTGCGCTACACCTACCAGTTGGTGCGGCTGGCGCATTACAAAAAAAACTACCCGCAGGTTTTGGAGCTTTATGATTACCTCGTGCCCAAAACGGATCGCGTGCAAAGTATCCTCAATTACTGGATTTTAGGCCATAAAGCCGGAGCCTTGAAGAGCCTTGGCCGGCGAGTAGAAGCCGCCTATTACTTTTCGCTGATCTTTGATCGTTGTCCGAGTAAACGCGAATCGGCTTATCGCAGTTTTTACATCCACACCGACGAAGAATGGGATCAATGTATGCTGATGTGCCAAAGCGACCGGGAACGGGCAACACTGTATGCCTTGCGGGCAAATGCTAAAAACAGCATTGCCGCCGAAGCGATGGAAAAAATCTATGAGCTTGATCCCACAAATAAAAACCTGGAACTGTTGCTCGTGAAAGAGATCCGCGAATTGGAGAAAGACCTACTAGGCACGGAGTTCAACGACAAAGCCCGGCAGAACCGCCAGTTTCACAACCTCCCCAGAAAAAAAGCCGGCGAGTACCTCGTAACGCTCCAGACTTTTGTTTTAAAATGTATTGAGGAAAATAAAGTGGCTCGCCCTGAGCTCTGGCAACTGGCCGGCGGCTATCTCGAATACCTGGCCGGCGATTTTTATGCTGCCGAAAAATCTTTCGAGCGATTGAAACAAAACCTGACCAATAAATTGCTGATCGAACAACTCGATGTTTTTATGCTCGCATTGAGGATCAATTCTTTTGATACGATTGACTCCGAAGACGAACAAGAGATCGCTCAAATAATCACCGGCAATCCGTTGTACAAAAAATTTAAAAGTTTTCCGGATTTTCTGAACGACCGCATTGCTTTTGTTTATAAAAAACAGGGAAATCCGGGCAAGGCTTTCCGATGCCATTACAGCCTCGCAGCCTTGAAACCCAATCCGCAACCCGATATCATTGAAGACCTGCTGAAGGTTTGCCGGAAGGCAGATCCATCCAGGTTCGAGCGGGCATTGATCACCAAACCCGACGGCTCGACCATTGAGACGGAATTGCTCGATATGAAAGGCACTTATTTTATGGCACAGGGAAGGCTTGAAGCCGCACTCGAAACCCTCAAACTGATCCCGCGCAGCGAATGGGATATGCACCAGTTCAATCCCTTCGTCGAAAGGTTGAATGATTGCGTCAATGATTGCCGGATGCCGGATACGATTCAGTATTTCAACAAAGTTGAAATCATCGAAAAACTTTTTGAACTGGAATACAAGGCAAGGTCTGACCTCGAATGGAGCGCCGGTTTTTACTACCAAATGGGAACTGCTTTTTACAACATGAGTTATTTCGGGCATTCCTGGCAAGTGATGGATTTTTTCAGGAGCGGAGCCAATTGGTCTTATGACAAAGACGGTGTGTTTCCCGATCTTTATTTTCCTTACGGCAACCTCGAAAACCACGACCTCACCAAAGCGCTTGAGTATTTTGAAAAAGCAAGGATGGCTGCGAAGGATTTTGAATTGGGCGCCAAAGCAGCATTCATGGCAGCCAAATGCGAACAGAAGATGTACTTCGTCAGCAAGGATTGCAAATACAACAGCTATCGCAATGAGATCCCCGTGTTGCCGCCGGAGTACAGCAGGTATTTCCAGTTGTTGAAAAACCATTACGCCGAAACAGAATTTTATCAGTTCGCTATCCGCGAATGTAAATTCTTTGAGGCTTATGCGAGGAGGTGAGTTTATTGGGGATGTGTGGAGTGGAGTGAACAGAAAACGGTGAACAGTGAACAGAACACATCTATCGAATCCGCAAATCCGCATAACTTGTCCCTGCCTGAGTGCCGCGGCAGGCAGGACGCAAGGCGTGATCAGCAAATTAACAACCTGCCTGCCAAACGCAGTCAGGCAGGATTAGCACATTAACACATCAACAAAACCATGATTTTTCCAATAGGCGACGATCAGGTCAAAGGAGGGGTTTTCCCGTTGTTCAGTTACGGGTTCATTGGTTTGAACATCGTCGTGTTTCTGATGCAGCTTTCATCAGGTTCGAGGCTTCTTGAATACGCTACTGTGCCAGTGGATGTCCTTGACGGGTACAATTTATATACCCTGATAACCAGCATGTTTTTACATGGCGGCTGGATGCATCTCATCTGGAATATGCTGTTTTTGTGGATCTTTGCAGACAACATAGAAGCGACCATAGGCAATTTCAGGTTCCTCGTGTTTTATCTGCTCGGGGGGATCATGGCATCATTGGCTCATGTGTTTTTCAACACGGGCAGTTCCATCCCCACCGTCGGCGCCAGCGGCGCTATTTCAGCGGTTTTGGGAGCATATCTCGTGTTGTTTCCTACTTCGCGGATCAAGATTTTTATATTTTTCTTTTTTATAAAAGTCCCTGCTTTTATTTTCCTGGGCTTATGGATCATCCAGCAGACGATCGAAGGAATTTCATCGCTCGGTTTGCAAAATGTCTCCGGCGGCGGCGTGGCGTGGTGGGCGCATATCGGCGGGTTTGTTTTTGGTTTTATTGCAGCAAGGTTCATGAAAAGCCAATTCGCTTCGGGTTCATATTAGTGAAAACTCCGGAGGTGTTGCGTGGATAAGCAGCATCAGCGGGACACTTTTTATTTCCCGCTGATCTCGCGGATTGACGCAGAAAAACATTTCAACCATCACCAATACTGCTGCACGAGTTCTGTGATCGTCTGTGAGTTTTTTTTATATCTCACGGAAAACACCGACCAACCCGCCTGCCCCGACCCCGACACCTTGTGTCTGGGTCGGGGGGGCGGGATCACATAGAAAGGATAGCTTTTTTATTCTGCGAAGATCTGCGAAATCAGCGGGACACTTTTTCTATTCTCACTGAAAACATCCCGACTGAAGTTGGGGCACAGAAAAAATCAGGAAGCGCGGCCGGGTTTTGTTCCAGACAGGTAATTCAATCCCAGCAATAGAAAGAAAACATAGAAGGCCACCCCGATCGCCGTTTCAATGGTATTTTCTACCATAAATGACAAAAAAACGATCAGGTGGAAGGAGGCAAAAAGCCCGTCTTTGTAATTCTTGTTGTACACGAGCGGGTAAAAAAATGCAAAGCAAAAAGCCACAAGACCGATCAACCCTGCCCCGGCAAACACCGAAATAAATTGGTTGTGGGGCATCTTGGGCATTGAAATATCGACGGCATTTTCTTTGTAATAGGCTTCGACTTCTTTTTTAAGATCGCCGACACCTACACCGAACAGCGGACTTTTATTACCGATACTCAATCCGGCCTGGAACGAGAATATCCGTTCGGAATCCGAATAATTCTTTCCTTTGCCCTTGATGTACATGCTGAAATCGCGCCGCGCATAATCCACCTTTGCCTGGAAGCTTTCGATGGTATGGTATGCAATGACGGGCATGAGCAACAACCCCACAATGATCGCCAATCCAAGCGCGAATTGGCGGGTCATGTAAATATGCCTGATGCTGAAAAACACGATGGAAACATACAACACAAACAAACCGCTTCGCACCGAAAGTACATGGATGAACACAAACAAAAAGACGACGATAAACCCGATGAGATAATGCTCCCATTTATATTTTAAAAAAAACTTTTCCCGCCAAAGATGGCCGCCGGCCAGGATGCTGAAAGCCAGCAGCAGGCTGAAACGGATGTGGTTCATCGGCGTTGGGATCACCTTGCCGGTGTTGATGCTCTCCGTGATTGGCTCAAAGTTCAGCAGATAATTGATCCCGACTCCTACGCTGCTAACGAACATCAGTACGATCAGAAAATAAAACAAACTCAGAAATTGCCGCTTTGTAAAAGGCGGAATGCTGATAAATGCAAAAGGCAGGATGAGAAAAGGCAGCTTGATCCGTAGCCTTTCCAGCAGATATTCATGATCTTCTGACCACAACCCGCTCACCAGCACGAGGAAGAAAAATACCGTTACCGAAAGGTAGGCTTTGTGGGATAAAAGTGCGTTAAAGTTGGCTTTCAGGTTTGGGTTTAAACCAATGGGGAACCCTTTTTTATTACCAAAATGAAAGATGCCGATCACCAGCAAACCGATCATCGAGACGGAGATCATAAACCGGGAATACACCATTGCCGCTAGCAGGATGCAGCAGAAAAAAAATGCCAACCGCTGGCGATCGATCTTTTTTAAGAGGCTCATTGTTCTTACGATCCGGCTAATTAAAACTGGAAACGGGTTGTTCTCATTAGTTTTTTTTAACCGGAGGTAGTGGCTGTTTTAGTCAAGAATATAATTTTCGAGCAAAGAAAGGGGTACGGGACCGGTTTTGAGAATTTTGTCGTGAAAATCTTTGATGTCAAATTCATCGCCGAGTTGTTGTTCCATTTTTTCTCTCAATTCCAAAATCCTGGCAGCCCCGATCTTGTAGGTCAAAACCTGCGCAGGCCAGCGTTTCATTCTTTCTATTTCTCTCATGGCAATTTGATCCTGGTTTACGATATTTTCTTTCCAGAAACGAAGAGCTTCTTCGTCAGTCCAGCCGTAATAGTTCAACCCAATGTCAAGTACGACGCGCACCGACCTCACGAGGTCCCATTCCAGTTTGCCAAGATAATCAAAAGAGTTTTGATACAGCCCGATTTCTTTTCCGATCTCCTCGCAATATGCCGCCCAGCCTTCGCGATAAGCAGGATACTGAAACAAGGCTCTGAATTCGGTTCCTTCGACGTGGCTTGCTTCTATATTAAATTGAAAATGATGACCCGGAATTGCTTCGTGAATATAGAGCCAGTCGAAATCTCGGGTGTTAAATCCGCCATCAAACACATTAAAATAAAAGGTTTGGTTTGTTGCCGAGTAGTACCCCGGTACATTCTCCATCCTGCCGGGCGGAGCCAGTTCGATGGCTACATCCGGGGTTGCATAATCGAAAAAGGCATTGGTAAGATTGGCATTTACACTATCCTTTTTTTGCTGGAAAGTTTTCAGGATTTTGACATTGTCATCTACAAAAAATTGCCTGCTGTTGAGGAAATTGTAAAAACCGGCAGAGTCGCTTTCATAACCCAGGTCTTTCTGGATTTCCTGGATTTCGAGTTGGACATTTTCAATTTCCAGTCGTCCGAGTTCCATCAACACTGTGGGGTTGGTCTCCACAGAGTTCCACCTTTTCAAAAAATAGATGTACCAATGCTCTCCGAGCGGTACATGCGTCAAACCGGCTTCGGATATTTCGGCGTCTTTCAACGCGTTTCGATATACATTTTCCAGGTTCAGCCTTTCCCAGTTCATCGAAATTTCATAGCGAAGTTGGAGGTAATCCAGCCTTTCTTCTTTTGAAAGCTGGTTGGGGTTGATCGCAAACAATTCGTTCAGGTATTTTTTAAAAAACTGTTTTTGTTCAAGAATAAAATCCTGATCGCCGGTGGAGTTGAGGTTTTCGACATAACCTAATCTCAAGGGCGGAATGCCGAGGGCTGTGTATTCAGTTACAAAGTTTTTTAAAAGCTGCTGAAATTTTTCATCTTGCTGTGCTTCAGCAGGAAATTGCAGCAGGCAAAGCATCACAAAAGCAGGTAGTATTTTTTTCATAAGTCTGATTCGTTTGCATTTAGTCAAAAATTATGGTTGAATTGTTATTTTCGGATACCGGATACCGGACACCAGATACCAGATACCAGATACCGGACACCGGACACCGGAAATCCCGACTTGTCGGGAACACCGGATACCGGACACCAGATACCGGACACCGGACACCGTCACCCCATTATCCCATCAAACAATCACCCCATCATCACATTCTGAATAATAACGTTCAATAGCAAAAATCGCTGTAATATATTACCTTTGTGCCTCATTATTTTCTTCGGCAACAAAGCAAATCAAAATGTCAGTTGAAATTTTTGATAAAGTAAAAAAAGTACTTCGGGATATCGAAAATGAATCGCCAAAATCCGAAGAAGAGATCGAGCGCTTTCGCATCAGGTACGTTGGCTCGAAGAATATTATCAAACCTCTTTTCGGTGAGATCAGGCATATCCCCAATGAACAAAAAAAAGAATTCGGGCAACTGCTCAACACTTTAAAGCAAACCGCCGAAGAAAAATTCAACAACCTGAAAGCGGCGCTGGATACTGCTGAAACCAACGAAAAGCAAGGCCATCCGGATTTGACTGCTCCGGGCGATCCCATTGAAACAGGCACACGCCACCCCGTTTCCATAGTCATGAACAGGATCATCGATATCTTTTCACGGATCGGTTTTGTGGTCGCTGAAGACCGAGAGATCGAAGACGACTGGCACAATTTCACCGCCATGAATACGCCGGATGATCATCCCGCCCGCGATATGCAGGATACGTTTTATCTGAAAAACAGCGCTACCATGCTCTTGCGTACTCACACTTCATCTGTACAGGCAAGGGTGATGACCAGCCAAAAACCGCCGATCCGGATCATCGCTCCGGGACGCGTCTATCGCAACGAAACCGTTTCCGCCCGGTCGCATTGCCAGTTTCACCAGGTGGAAGGACTGTACATCGACGAAAATGTTTCCTTCGCTGATCTGAAACAAACGCTTTGGTATTTTGCCAGGGAGATGTACGGTGAAAACACGAAGATCCGGCTGCGGCCATCGTATTTCCCGTTTACAGAACCCAGCGCCGAAATGGATGTTTTCATGGGCACCGCCGATGAAAAATCCATTCGATTGACAAAAGGCACCGGCTGGCTGGAAGTGCTAGGCTGCGGAATGGTCGATCCGGCTGTGTTGGAAAACTGCGGCATCGATCCTGAAAAATACACCGGCTTTGCTTTCGGCATCGGCATCGAACGCTCGGCGATGCAGTTTTACGATATTCCCGACATTCGCCTTTTCTTTGAAAACGATGTCCGTTTTTTAAACCAATTCAAATCTGCCTGGTGACAAGCATTCATCCGATTAATCACCCCACGACATTTTAATATAGTATGAAACCCAGCATACCCAAAGGCACACGTGATTTTACTCCGGAAGTAGTTGGAAAACGGGACTTCATATTCAACACCATCAGAAGTGTTTTTGTCAAATATGGCTACCAGCCGATAGAAACGCCGGCGATGGAAAACCTTGCCACCCTAACGGGAAAGTACGGCGAAGAAGGTGACCGCCTGCTTTTCAAAGTGCTCAACAGCGGCGATTTTCTCTCAAAAGCCGATGAAGCGGCTTTAAAAAACCGCGACTCTGCAAAGCTGACCGGCTCCATTGCTGAAAAAGGTTTGCGGTATGATCTGACGGTTCCTTTTGCTCGTTTTGTGGTGATGCACCAAAACGATATTACCCTTCCTTTCAAGCGCTATCAAATCCAGCCGGTTTGGCGAGCCGACCGGCCTCAGCGTGGCCGTTACCGCGAGTTTTTCCAATGCGATGCGGATGTGGTGGGTTCGGATTCATTGATGTACGAAGCCGAAATGGTTCAAATGTATGATGAAGTTTTTGCCAACCTGAAAATCGATGTTGCCATAAAGCTGAACAACCGGAAGATCCTCGCAGGCATTGCCGAAACCGCAGGTATCGCACACCTTTTCGTTGAAATGACCACTGCCATTGATAAACTCGATAAGGTCGGAACCGATGGCGTGAAAAAAGAAATGCAGGAAAGAGGGATCGCAGCAGCTGCTGCCGAAAAGATCATCGATATGCTGGGCGTTGCAGAACCGGCGGCATTGAAAGAATTGTTGCGCAACAGCGAAACCGGGTTGAAAGGGATAGAGGAGATTGAAACACTTTTTAGTTATCTAAACTTACAAAAAACCACTAACGAAGTCAGATTCGATCCAGCATTGGCTCGCGGCCTGAATTATTACACCGGCTGTATTTTTGAAGTGGCTGCCAAAAACGTAAAGATCGGCAGCATCGGCGGAGGCGGAAGGTATGACGACCTGACCGGCGTTTTTGGATTAAAGGGCGTTTCGGGCATTGGGATTTCATTCGGCGCTGACCGGATTTATGATGTCATGGAAGAATTGAAGTTGTTTCCCGAAGAAGCCTCCCAGCAATTACAACTCCTTTTTGTCGCCTACGACGAAGCCTCCCATAAATATGCCTTTGACTGTTTGAACAAAGTCCGTGCGGCGGGGATCAATGCAGAGCTTTACCCGGAGCCGGTGAAGATCCAAAAACAAATGAAATATGCCAACGCACGAAAAATCCGTCACGTTGCCATCGTTGGAAGTAATGAAATGGAAACTAAAACTGTTACCTTAAAAAACATGGAAAACGGCCAGCAGCAGACGACGGATATTGCAACTTTGATCGAACAACTCACCTGATTTTAGTTTCTAGTTTCTAGTTTCTAGTTTCTAGTTGTTAGTTGCTGGTTGCTGGTTGTTGTGCGGTATCCGGTTGCTGGTATCCGGTTTCTAACAACTAACAACTAATCACTAATCACTAACCACTATTTTAACTGGTCACATTTTTTGTCAAAGGAGGTAAAAAAGAAAAGGCAAAGTACCATCCGGCAATTTTTGGAATAGTATTTGTTTGTTTTGTGAAGTCAAACTGAAGATCAAATTAAGAATTCGGATCGCAATAATTTCCTCCTGAAATATTCCGAGCAACAACAACAATAGGGAACTAAATTTTAATTTGATAAAAGGAACGAATTTAATTCCATGAAACCAAAACCATTTCTTGGCATTTTAATGTCTTTTACCTTTGTATTTTTAAGTTTTACCAACGCTGTCAACCCGGATGCTGAATTGAAGCGGGAAGAGAAAAAGGAAGCTAAAACACCCGTAAAGGCTGCAATTCCGACTTACAGCAAGGAGGAAATCCTCGACCGTCTGGAATCTCAGCCATGCGCCGTTTCAGTTCAGTGGAACACCGACATCAAAAAATCCATAAAAGATTACACGATCAGAGGAAGGAAAAGCGCCGAAGTGATCCTTGGCCGTTCGTCGATCTATTTTCCCATGTTCGATGAAACCTTGAAAAAATACGGATTGCCGCATGATTTGAAGTACATTTCTGTGATCGAATCATTGTTGGACCCCAAAGCAATTTCGCCGGTTGGAGCCTCTGGGCTTTGGCAGTTCATGCCAGCCACAGCCAGGCAGTACGGGCTGGTGATCGACAATTATGTGGATGAAAGATTCGATCCGCACAAATCAACCGATGCGGCCATGCGATATCTGAAAGCCTTGCACAAACGATTTGACGACTGGACATTGGCGCTTGCTGCGTACAATTGCGGTGAGGGTTGTGTGGAAAAAGCGATCAAAAAGGGAGAAACCAGGGATTTTTGGGAATTGCGAAAACATTTGCCCCAAGAAACCAGCCGGTATATTTCCAGGTTTATTGCGGCCAATTATGTGATGAACAATTACATTTTCCACGACCTGCAGCCTGCCTACCCCGATTATGATCTGCAAATGACGAAAGCCGTGAAGGTCTTTAAACGCAAGTCTTTTGAAGAAATATCGAAAGAAACAGGCTATTCGCTTGAGATCATCAAAAAACTGAATCCAAGCTACAAAATGGAGATCATACCTCCCACCGCTGAGGGCAGTTATCTGATCTTACCTAAGATCGGGTAATTGCTCCACACTCCCCAAATACATTGGACTTTCAGCAGGAAGAATTCTGATGGAATAGTTGTTGTAATATGCTGAAACATCCCAATCAGTCGGGTTACAAAATAATTGGGCTTTGGATGAAAAGATGTTAAAAACCTTCCCCAGTGGTTAAATTTAAAAACCAACCTGCTGTTTTTCATCCACAATACGTATAATTGTAATTTTTCAAAATTTTAAACAGGAAAACCGCACAATTTCAGGAACTAATGAGAGCAGTACGCAACGTAGTATTTTTATTGTTGATCGCCTGTTCAGGCTTGTTTGCCCAGTATCAGGACGCACAGGATGAAGAAGTTTCAGAGTTTCCCATGCACTCCGACCAGGAGATCCGTTCACGGCTCGAACAAATTGTCAACAAAGTTGTGTCACCACGATTCGATGCGGTAGTCAGAAGTTATGTTTACACTTACACCATATTGAAAAGGGAAAAGACAGAAGCCATGCTTGGCAAAATGGTCATGTATTTTCCTTTGTTTGAAAAACTATTCGAAGAGCATGACATGCCCTCCGACCTCAAGTACCTTTCCATTACAGAATCTGCGCTCAACCCGAATGCGCGATCCAGAGCAGGCGCTGTAGGTTTGTGGCAATTTATGCCATATACCGGGATTGAGTACGGCTTGACCAATAATTATTACCTGGACCTCAGAAAAGACCCCGAAAAATCTACGCTCGCAGCGATCAGGTTTTTGAAAAGACTGTACAATCAATACGGCAACTGGGAGTTGGCTTTGGCTGCTTACAATGGAGGCCCCGGAAGAGTGAATCGCGCGATCAAACGCGGAAGAAGTAAAAACTACTGGAGTATCCGCAAGTACCTTCCCCGCGAAACGCGAAATTATGTCCCCGCCTATATTGCAGCCACTTACATTGCTCATTTTTATGAAGAACATGACCTGGTTCCGGTTTACCCCGATGTGGACCTTCAACTCACCGAATCCACCACCGTTTACGAGGGTATCTCTTTCACTGAAATTTCCGAGATCACTGATGTTCCGGTTTATATTATCGAAATCCTAAACCCTGCTTATAAAAGAAATTTCATCCCGTCGAGTACCAGGGGGCACAGCCTCGTTTTACCCATGACGCAAATGGCCTTGTTTAAAGATAGTTTTAAAAAACCCGATGACGACCAGCGCCATACTACGGCTGGCGGCAATATCCCGGCACCCAAAACTACTCGTGGGGAACATAGCGATGCAATTATCGACCATTATATCGTCGAACACGGCGATAGCCTGAGCACGCTGGCCAAAGCTTTTTTCTGTACCGAAAAAGACATCATGATCTGGAACCGCCTGACCTCCAGGCAACTCCGCAAAGGCCAGGCCCTGAGGATCTATCTTCCTCAAACCCCGCCGATGCCATCAACACCTTCTCATCAATTGCAAAGCCTTTGTATCACGCCTGATTGCAAAGCAACTTACCAACTGAATGTAAAACCGCCCGATCTTTCTTCGGCTCAGGTTTCCTTTGCTAAATTTTCAAGCAAAGGTAAACTCCGTAAACGCGACTACAAGTTTGTTTATCACAAAATCCGTCCGGGACAATCTCTTATTGAGATCGCTGAAAAATACGAGGTCACTATTGACGACCTTTTGCAATTCAACGAGATCAGATCGCCTGAGCTGCTGAAAGCCGGAATGAAGATCAAAGTAAAGAAAAAGTGAATGGCTCCTCAGCGGAAATAAAAAAAGCCAGGATATTTCTACCCCGGCTTTTAACACCTAAAACCCTTTGTGGTTAACTAACCTATTTTTAATCTTTATGAAACTTTGATGGTTCGCAGGCCATTGGTTTTGGCATCTTTTACTTTTGGCAGCAAGATGTTCAACACACCGTTTTCGTAAGTTGCAGTTATTTTGCTTGAATCTACGGATTCAGGCAAACTGAAACTTCTTTTAAATGCAGCGTAGTTGAACTCGCGCCTTGTAAACTTTTCTTCCTTGATCTCTTTCTCTTCCTTCTTCGAAGATTCGATGACCAATTGATTTTGTTCGATGCTCAGGTTGAAGTCTTTTTTCTCAAGGCCTGGCGCCGCCACTTCGATTTTGAATTGTTTATCCGATTCGATCACATTGACCGAAGGGTTGCTCAGTACGAAATCGGAGCCGACGAAATTTCCAATGTTTGTGTTGAAAAACGCATCTGAAAAGTCATTGAAAAAACTTCTGTCCGACAAAAACGGATTGAATTTTACTAAGTTCATGATCTTATACTTTTTTAGTTTTTTAAAAATTCCGGATGTTACTGCCACCCGTTGATACTGTTTTTTTTGAATGAGTTAGAAATTGGTGTCCGGTGTCCGGTTCACGATGTCTAATGTCTAAAGTCCCGACTGTGTCGTCCCGCTTTTTCTCCAAAAAGCGGGATTCGATCTGAAACCTGACATCTTCCTTACTTGATCGCGATGGCTCTCGGAGGCTGGATTTTGGCTTCTTCTTTTTTTGCCAGAATGATCTCCAGGATACCATTTTTGAAAGCAGCTTCGATCTTTGAAGCGTTCACACTTTCGGGCAATTGGAATGTCCTCTTGAAGTTGTCGAAATTGAATTCTTTTCGGGTAAATTTCTCGCCTTCTTTCTGAGAAGTTTCCTTGTTGGCGCTCACGGTCAACAGGTCATTGTCAACTTCGATGCCGATGTCTTTTTTGGTCAAACCAGGCACAGCCATTTCAATGCGGAAGTTGTCGTTGTTTTCGATCACATTCGCAGCCGGGAAATTTGAAGTGTTGTGCTTTTTTTGCGGCTTGGAAATGCTACCGTTAAAAAATTCATTGAACAATTTGTCGAAATCAGCGGTAGGGGCAACTGGCCTTTTAACGGCTCTTCGGTACGGATGCACTGTTATTAAATTCATGATATTAAATGTTTTTAATTTTTCAAAAATTGATTACTACCGGAACCTCATCAATCGATGTTCCATACCATTTTTTCGGACTTTTTTACAAAAAGGAAAGAAAGTTGCCTGACATGATGGCGCTATTTTTTAAAAACACCTGCCGATATGGCCGAAACTGTTTTTGAAATGCACTTCACCTGGAAAGGAATAGATTGCTAAATAGTAGTTTAAAGGCTCAAACTCCCACCACCATCTCCCCTGAAATTTCACTCACCGTTCGGCAACCGGCCAGCCCCATCGTCAATTCAAAATCCGCTTTGAAATTGTCGATCACTGCTGCCACTCCATGCTCGCCTGCCAGCGCAAGGCCGTAAACAAAGGGACGGCCAATACACACCGCCCTGGCTCCCAGCGCAATGGCCTTGAACATATCGGCTCCGCCTCTCACCCCACTGTCCAGCAAAACCGGGAAGCTATCCCCGACAGCTTTGACTATTTCAGGCAATGCCCCGATCGTTGAGATAGAGCCATCAACCTGGCGGCCCCCGTGGTTAGAAACAATGATGCCATCCAGCCCCTGATCCTTTGCCCTGCGGGCATCGTCGGGATGCAAAATGCCTTTTAAAATAATGGGCAGTGTCGTTTGCTGGCGCAAAAAGGGAAGGTCATTCCAGGTCAGCGAAGGGCGGGAATAAATGGCGGTGAACTGGCGAACTGCTTTCAACGGGCGTTTGCTGCCCAGGTTTTTCCAAAATCCTCCGGGGTAGTTGCGCATCAGTTCGATCAAATTGGAAATCGTCGAAAAATTTATTGGAGTCTTATTTTGCGGAGCATCAGTTTCCTGATCCATTAGTTTTTGAAAAACGGGATCGCTGGTGTATTGCGCGATTCCCCGGCCTCGCAAAAAAGGAAGGTAGGCCAGATCGATATCCCGGATACGCCAGCCTAACATCGTGGTATCAAGCGTCACGACAATTGCGCTGCAATCACAGGCCTCAGCCCTTTCGACAAAACTCGCTACCAGTTCATTCGATTTGCTCCAGTAAAGTTGAAACCAGCGCGGTGAATGTCCCATGACCCCGGCAACTGTCTCCATCGGAGCCGAAGCCTGGTTGGAAAAGATCATCGGAATATTGGCGGCGGCGGCAGCTTTTGCGACTGCCGTGTCGGCTTCTTTGTGCGCCAGCTCCAAAACGCCAACCGGTGAAAGGAGCAAGGGCGAAGCGATTTTCTGACCAAAAATCTCAATACTCGTATCCCGCTGCGATACATCGCGGAGCATACGCGGGATGATCTTCCATTTTCCAAATCCAAGCCGGTTGTTTTGGATAGTATTTTCCATACCGGCTCCGCCGGCGACATACGCGAAAGCTTCGACAGACATTTTTTTCTTTGCCTTATCTTCGAGCTGTGAAATGTCAAAAGGAACCAGCGGAGCCTGCCCGCTCATGCCGCGCAAGTAGGTTTCCTTCTGGAGTTCGACTGCGGAAAATGGTTGGTTTTTTTTCATTCCAACCAAATTACAAAAGATTTTTATAGCTATTCATTTCAGAAATAGTCTTGTGTTTTTTTCTTCTTAACCGGTTGATAAAAAAAGCCATCCCAACTCGTCGGAATGGCTTTTTTTGTGATGGCGGCGCGGATCATTCCACGACCAGCCGTTCTACCAGCGACTGCTCGCCGCTAATTGTTCTGAAACTCAGAATGTACAACCCCTTTTGCAGACCGCCGATATTGATCTCAACTTCGCCGGTGAAGCTGACAGCTTTTACTTTTTGACCGAACAGGTTGTACATTTCAAGGTAAAGCTGCTGATCTTTTTTGTTTTTCACTGTAAAGCTTCCTC
>CAZKDA010000033.1:0-29157 GCA_964551455.1 uncultured Saprospiraceae bacterium | reverse complement strand
AATGGCGATTCAGGGCTGAAGATTCTGATCGAAAAAGATTTTGCCTGTCTGAAAGCCCGCGAAGGAGAAGATGAAAGCGATATGTTCCCGCATCCGGAAGAGGAAACGCGGAATTGTTGATGTGCGGATTTGCTAATGTGTTGATGTGTTGATCCTGCCCTCCCGCAAATGAAGCGGGATCGGGGTTGCTAGTTAATAATAACCAAAACACCAAATCGAAGCGCAGCGAAGATCCCGTACCAAAGGTCGGGACACCAAAACACCAAAACACCATAACACCAAAACACCAAAACACCAAAACACCAAAACACCATATCGTAGCGAAGCGAAGATCCCGATGAAATCGGGAACACCAAAACACCAAAACACCAAAACACCAAAACACCAAATTATTTCGTAAACATTTTAAACCATCATACTTATGAAAATCGAACAATTATATACCGGATGTCTGGCTCAGGGAGCTTATTACATTGAGAGCAATGGCGAAGCCGCCATCATCGATCCGCTTCGTGAAACAGAGCCTTACGTCCAGAAAGCCAAAGAAAATGGTGTTAAGATCAAATACATTTTCGAGACCCATTTTCATGCTGACTTTGTCTCCGGCCACGTCGATCTGGCGAAAAAGACCGGGGCAAAGATCATTTACGGCCCGACTGCCGAAACGGAATACGAAGCCCACATTGCCAAAGACGGCGAAGAGTTCAAGTTGGGAAATATCACCTTCAAAGTGTTGCACACCCCCGGCCACACTCCCGAAAGTACCACATTTTTGTTGCTTGATGAAAACGGAAAAGAGCATGCGATCTTCACGGGCGATACGCTTTTCATCGGTGATGTCGGTCGGCCTGACCTTGCTCAGAAAAAAGGCAGCGTCACCCAGGAAGACCTCGCCGGATGGCTCTACGACAGCCTGCGTACCAAGATCATGACCTTGCCGGATGATGTGATCGTCTATCCCGCCCACGGCGCCGGTTCGGCTTGTGGAAAGAACATGAGTTCAGAAACCTGGAGCACGCTGGGTGTACAAAAAGAAACCAATTATGCCCTTCGCGCTGATATGACCAAAGATGAGTTCATCAAGGAAGTTACTGAAGGGTTGATGCCACCACCTGCTTATTTTGCAAAGAATGCCAAATTGAATAAAATGGGGTACCAAAGTATCGATGAGGTGATGGAAAGAGGCGCACGAGCACTTTCGCCACGCGAATTCGAACTGGTAGCCAACGAAACCGATGCCCTGATCCTTGACGTTCGCGATAAAGCGGATTTTGTAAAAGGCTTCATTCCCAACTCGATCTTTATTGGTTTGGATGGCAGCTTTGCACCCTGGGTTGGCGCGTTGGTACCTGACCTGTTGCAACCCATTCTGATCGTAGCGCCTCCGGGCAAAGAAGAAGAAACCGTGAAACGACTGGCACGAGTGGGTTACGACAATGCGCTTGGTTACCTCGAAGGTGGTTTTGAAAGCTGGAAAAAAGAAGGACGTGAGATCGATCAGATCACTACCATCAATGTCCGGGAATTTGAAAAACAATACACGGCTGATCCTTCGATCGAAGTCATGGATGTCAGAAAGCCCGGCGAATGGGAGGCGGAGCATGTCAGTTCATCGCAAAATATACCGCTGGATTTTATCAATGACAACATGAGCCAGATCAAAAAGGACAAAACCTATTACATGCACTGCCGTAGCGGTTATCGCTCCACCATTGCAGCATCAATCCTCAAAGCGAGGGGATATGAAAACCTGGTCAATATTCACGGTACTTTTGATGAAATTGGAAAGACGAGTATTCCGACAAAGGATTTTTCCTGTCCTTCCAAGACCAGCTAGCAATTGATCGATGTTGATGATGAAACCTCCGGGCTTCTTTAAAAGTATAAGCTAAAGATCCCGTGAATACAAAGTGCTTGAATGAAAATAGATCAGATATTACCGATAGCGGAGTGGTTGCCGAAATACACTAAAAAAGATTTCAAAGGAGATTTAGCGGGCGGCCTTACGGTCGCCATCATGCTGATCCCACAAGGCATGGCCTATGCCTTGCTGGCGGGTATTCCGCCGATCTATGGGTTGTATGCCGGTATCGTTCCGCTATTGTTGTATGCTATTTTCGGAAGCTCGCGGCAATTGTCCGTAGGTCCGGTAGCATTGGTTTCGCTGCTGGTATTATCCGGGGTGAGCAAATTTGCAGAACCCTGGACGAATGAATTTGTGGTACTGGCTATTGCAACGGCATTGATCGCCGGGATCATCCAAATGTTGCTAGGCTTTTTCCGGCTGGGGTTTCTGATCAATTTTTTGTCGCATCCCGTGATTGCCGGATTTACTTCTGCTGCGGCTTTTATCATCGGGTTCAGCCAATTGAGAAATTTATTGGGGATTGACATTCCGCGGAGCAACAAGATCCACATTATCATTTCTGACGTGTTCGCACATTTGGAACAGATCAACTTTGTCACTTTGGCTGTAGGGATCGGAGGTATAATTATAATGTTGATGGTGAGAAGGATCAGGAAAAACATGCCGGTAGCGGTATTCGGCGTGATCGTTGGAACATTGGCGGTGTGGGGCTTTGGATTGGACGCTTATGGTGTACAAACGGTAGGTAGTGTACCCAAAGGGCTACCGGAATTTACAGTTCCTTCGCTTACTTTTCAACAATATTTAGACCTCGTTCCGCTGGCGCTCACAATATGCCTCATCAGTTTTATAGAATCATTGGCCATTGCAAAAACCATAGAAAGCAGGCACAAAAGCTACCGGATCAAACCCAATCAGGAATTGATCGCCCTGGGACTGGCAAAGATCGTCGGCGCTTTTTTCCAGGCATTTCCTACCACGGGCAGTTTTACACGATCCGCCATCAACGATGAAGCAGGAGCCAGAACGGGCATATCTTCCATTATCAGCGCCTCCATCGTTGCGCTGATCCTGATGTTTTTTACACCGTTGTTTTATTACCTGCCCAAATCCATGCTTGCGGCGATCATTGTGGTGACTGTCATCAATTTGGTGGATGTGGATGTAATCCATCATTTGTGGAAAAGCGACCGCCGGGATTTCATAAGCCTCGTCACAACTTTTATCATCACGCTGACCATTGGAATCCAGGCAGGTGTGCTGACCGGCGTTATCCTTTCCATTGCCTTGATCATTTTTCAAAATTCAAGACCACACATCGCAATTCTTGGCAGAATGCCCGAAACCACAAAGTACCGGAATATTACACGCTTTCCGCAAGTCATCCAATGGGAAGAGATCGTCATTATGCGTTTCGATGCACAGCTTTATTTTGCAAATGCCGAATATTTCCGGGAAACGATTGAAAATATCACCGCAAGGAAAAATGGTAAGTTAAAACTGATTATATTGGACGCCTCATCGATGCATGATGTGGACTCCAGCGGTGTGAAAGTTTTGATAGAGGTGATCAGTTACCTCAAAGACCGGGGCGTGAAACTCTACCTTTCAAGCGTGATCGGCCCTGTAAGAGATCGTTTTACAAAAACCGGATTGATGGAAACCATTGGGATCAAGAATCAATTTTTGAGGATTCACGACGCCGTTCAGTATTATTTTGAAAATAAAAAGGGAAAGGACCCGGTAGATTGGTCGCCCGACGCCGTTCAGACAAACGTACCAAAGGAAAAATGAAGCGGTATGAATTTCCGGCAGAAAACAAACCATGAAAAAACACCTAACCAAATAAATGAAATACGGATTTATCATTGACAACCGCAAGTGCATTGGATGCCACGCCTGTACCACCGCCTGCAAATCCGAACATCAGGTACCCGTTGGCGTCAACCGCACCTGGGTCAAGCAGGTGGAAAAAGGCGAATTTCCCAACTCCCGCCGGCTCTTTTCCGTGATGCGCTGCAACCATTGCACCGATGCTCCCTGCGTGGACATCTGCCCCGTCGAAGCGCTTTTTATGAGAGATGATGGTATCGTCGATTTCGACAAAGACCGTTGCATCGGTTGCAAATCCTGTATGCAGGCCTGCCCCTACGACGCGCTGTACATCGACCCCAACAATCACACCGCTGCAAAATGCAACTATTGTGCACATCGCATCGACATCGGCCTCGAACCGGCTTGTGTAAATGTTTGTCCTGAACACGCCATCATTTCCGGCGATATGGACAACCCGGATTCCGAAATTGCCCAATTGCTTTCCAGGCAGCAGGTCAAAGTCAGAAAACCGGAAAAAGGAACCCGCCCAAATCTTTTCTACATCGACGCGGACGACCTTTCGCTCAATCCTACGGCTACTGAAAAGGAGGGTGATTATCTCTGGAGTTCGCAAACACATGGGGTAGGGCATTATGCCAAAGAAGCCGAAAAGCTGGCCTTTTCCAACGGTGATGTGGTCGAAACATTGATGCGTGCAAACGGTCAAACAACCACTGTCGGACAAGTTGCTGAAAATGGTGCAGAAAAATCCATTAATATCCTCCTTGGAAAAGGGCGACGAGCTTACGACGTGGCCGACAAGGGCGTCTTGTGGGGATGGGAAGTGCCGGCTTATGTTACTGCCAAAGCAGTTGCTTCCGGAGCTTTTCTGGTTCCTTTTATTGCCATGATCTTCGGCTGGGCGCAGGTTTCGGCTACAGTTCAGTGGATGGCGCTGGGCCTGGGGCTATTTTTCCTGCTTGCCACCGGCCTGTTTTTGATCAAAGACCTCGACCGGCCTGACCGTTTTGTATATGTCTTGCTCAGACCGCATTGGTCTTCCTGGCTCGTGAAAGGAGGCTATTCGATCACGGCTTATGGCGGTTTGCTGACCTTACTCGGAGTGTCCACCTTGTTTGGCTGGAATGCCGTTTTGTTGCCCTTGCAATGGATCACGGCGATCATTGCGGTGATCGTAGCGGTTTACACGGCTTTTCTTTTTGCACAGGCCAAGGGGCGCGATTTTTGGCAAAGTCCGGCGCTTTCCATTCACATGCTGGTACACAGTTTCCTCGCGGGTGCTTCGGCTTTTGCTTTGATCGGGTTGTTTATAGAAAATCCTGCCGGCTGGACTTCTTTTTTAAAATATATGCTCCTTACGGGAATAGGTTTGAACCTCTTTACCATGTTGATTGAAATGACGACCACACATCCAACGGAAGATGCAAAACGAACTGTGGAAATGATCCTCCGGGGAAGGTACCGCCGTTCTTTTTGGTGGGGAACGATCCTGGTCGGCAATATCCTTCCGGCAATCCTGATGATCGCGACTCCAGGGAATCCGGCGATATTCGCTTTGGCAGCAATATTAATTCTCGCGGGCATTTACATCACCGAACGAATATGGGTGGAAGCTCCGCAGCGCATCCCGTTAAGTTGAGAGAGATGCCAGAGGTCAGACCTGCCTGACCCCCGCCTGACTGCCGTTAGGCGGGCAGGTGCGCACGAATTCTATGTAAAATGCAGGCAGGGTTCAGATACTAGACGATAGACAGAATTCATGAGTTATGAGTTAAAAGCTATAGGTTATTGACCATAATACCATAATACCATAATACCATAATACCATATCGTAGCGAAGCGAAGATCCCGATGAAATCGGGAATACCATAATACCAATACACCTTCATTTTACAAACCAGATCCATGACGAATAAGAAAAAGCACACCATCATAGAGCGGATCGCTGAGAAGCTGCATTTGATCCCAAATTTGCACAAGGAAGAAGCTACTGCTGTGGGTCGGTTGACCGAGCCTGGCGATCTGACCAAATTCCCGCCGATGGAACAATGGCACGACTGGACAGAATACGAAGCCACGGCCTGGCCGCGCGTCAAAAAAACAAATTATACCATCGTTCCCACCACCTGCTTCAATTGTGAAAGTGCCTGCGGGTTGACGGCTTATATTGATAAATCTACCTACACCGTCCGGAAGTTTGAAGGAAATCCCTATCATCCCGGCAGCAGAGGGCGGAACTGCGCCAAAGGTCCTGCCACCATCAATCAGATCAACGACCCCGACCGCATTTTGTACCCTTTGAAAAGAACCGGAAAACGTGGTGAAGGCGAGTGGGAACGCGTAAGTTGGGAGGATGCGCTGGACGATATTGCCGCCCGCATCCGAAAAGCCATCGTCGAAAAAAGAAACAACGAAGTAGCCTATCACGTTGGCCGCCCGGGGCATGAGGGTTATGCCGACCGGGTGTTGCAGGCTTGGGGGGTTGACGGGCACAATAGCCACACCAATATTTGCTCCTCCGGAGCACGCTTCGGCTACAACATCTGGTACGGTTACGACCGCCCTTCACCCGATCACGCCAACGCAAAGTTCATCCTGCTGATCTCGGCACACCTCGAAAGCGGCCATTATTTCAATCCCCACGCCCAGCGCATCATCGAAGGCAAAATGAAAGGTGCAAAGCTCGCCACAATGGATCCGCGACTTTCCAATACAGCGAGCATGTCGGATTATTGGATGCCTAGCTATCCGGGTTCCGAAGCTGCGGTATTGCTGGCTATGGCAAAAGTGATCCTCGACGAAGGTTTGTACAACCGGAGTTTTATGGAAAAATGGGTCAACTGGGAAGAGTACCTCGAAAAAAGACATCCGGGAACCGTTCTGACTTTTGAAAACTTTATCGAAAAAGCGCGGGAGGAATATGTAGAATATACTCCGGAGTTTGCAGAAAAAGAAAGCGGCGTCAAAGCGGAAATGATCGTTGAAGTTGCCCGGAAGATCGGAGAAGCAGGAGAGCGTTTTTCCACGCACAACTGGCGGAGCGCTGCCAGCGGCAACCTCGGTGGATGGTGTGTGTCGAGGGCTTTGCATTTTTTAAATGTGCTGACAGGTAGCGTCGGAACGGTAGGCGGTACTTCTCCGAATAGCTGGAGCAAGTTCAAACCTAAGTTTTTTGATGTGCCCCCTGCACAAAAATTCTGGAACGAACTGCATTTCCCCAACGAATATCCGCTGGCATTTTTTGAAATGAGCTTCCTGCTTCCGCACTTTTTGAAAGAAGGCCGCGGGAAACTGGATGTTTATTTCACAAGGGTTTTCAACCCAGTTTGGACATATCCCGACGGATTCACCTGGATGGAAGCCCTCAGCGATCCCGAAAAGGTTGGATGCCATATCGCGCTGACTCCTACCTGGAACGAAACGGCTTTCTTTGCCGATTATGTGCTCCCGATGGGTCATGCGTCCGAAAGGCATGATTTGAATAGCTATGCCACGCATTCCGGGAAATGGATCGCATTCCGGCAGCCGGTGCTGCGGGAAGCTGCGCGGAGAGCCGGAAACAAGGTGGAATTCACCTACGAAGTCAACCCCGGCGAAGTGTGGGAGGAAGATGAATTCTGGATCGAATTGAGCTGGCGCATTGACCCGGATGGAAGTCTCGGCATCCGCAAACATTTTATCTCGCCCTACCGCCCCGAAGAAAAGATCAACATCGACGAATATTACCAGTTCATTTTTGAAAATACGCCCCATTTGCCTGAGGCGGCAAAAAAGGAAGGGATCACCGAGCTGGAATATATGAAAAAGTACGGCGCCTTTGAGGTGGAAAAACATACTTATAATAAACATGAAACGCGGCTTTCGGATGCCCAAATGCAAGGCGCGACGGTGGATGAAAAAACGAAGGTTATTTCCAAAGGTGGCAATAAGATCGGAGTCATGGTAAACGGAATTCCTTTTGTAGGTTTTCCAACGCCTTCCCGCAAAAATGAATTTTATTCACAAACCATGATCGACTGGAAATGGCCGGAGTACGTCATTCCCGGTTACATTAAAAGCCACATCCATCCCGACAACCTCGACAAAGAAAAAGGAGAGTACTGCCTGGTTCCGACTTTCAGGCTGCCAACGTTGATCCACTCCCGCTCCGGAAATGCCAAATGGCTGGCTGAAATTTCCAACCGCAACCCGATCTGGATGCACCCCGACGACGCCAATCGTTTTGGTTTCAAAACCGGTGATCTGGTTAGACTGAACACTGATATCGGTTATTTCATCGACAAGGTATGGGTAACACAGGGCATGAAACCGGGTGTGATCGCCTGCTCGCACCACCTTGGCCGCTGGCGCCGTCCGCAGGACAAGACGGGCAACCGCTGGGCAACCAACACCGTTCACGTCGAAAACAATGGCAAAGGCGGCTGGAAAATGCAAACGATCTCCGGCATCAAACCCTTCAAAAGCGAAGACAAGGACAGCAGCCGCATCTTTTGGTCTGACGGCGGCGTTCACCAAAACATCACCCACGCCGTTCATCCTGACCCGATCAGCGGCATGCACTGCTGGCACCAGCGAGTGAGGATCGAAAAGCCTCAACCGGGTGACCAATACGGCGATATTTTCGTGGATACCGAACGCTCGCATGAGATTTACAAAGAATGGCTCAAAATGACGCGACCTGCTCCGGGGCCTGACGGTCTTCGCCGCCCGCTCTGGTTTGGTCGTCCATTGCGCCCCGTTAAGGAATTGTTCTATCTCGAAAATGCAAATGAAATGGGGACATTGAAGGAGGAGTGAAGTTGAGGCGAATTTTTTTCTCACAGAAAGCACAGAAATCCACAGAAAAGAGAAAGTTGAAATATGTTGGGGTTTCATCGTGTAATTCTGTGGATTCTGTGAGCTATTTTTCTATTCCGCCAATCTCGCTGATTAAGAAAAAAGCACAATAAATTTCAACCCCATGTGATGCAAGTCACTGAACCGGCTGCCGAATAACCCTTTCTTTGTATCAAAATTAAAAACATGTTCAAATTCATAGAAAAACTGCTCGGCATGGACAACAGCGATGAAATTGCCGAATTGATACAAAACGGCGCCGTGATCATCGATGTCCGAACTCCTTCGGAGTATAAAGAAAATCACCTCAAAGATTCGATCAACATTCCCTTGGATCAAATTGAAAAACAGATCAGAAAGATCAGAGCTTCTAACAGCCCTGTTATCGCTTGTTGCCGTTCGGGATACCGCAGCGGGATTGCTGTAACAAAGTTAAAACAACGAGGTATTGAAGCGTACAACGGAGGGCGCTGGGAAAGCGTCCAAAAAATCATTAACCGAAACCAACGTGGTTGAAATACCTTCGAAAAAGATCAACGCACCGGCTGATAAAAATCATTGACCATTATGATAACCGTCATATCGCATGACTGATTAAACAGATAAATTGAGGTCGCTGCAACATTTATACGATTTACAATCGTAATATGCAAAATGAGTTGACTTCTATTCCCTAACCAATTAATTTCTTAAACACATGAAAATAGAACAAATTTATACCGGATGTTTGGCGGAAGCCGCTTACTACATCGAAAGTGAAGGAGAAGTTGCGATCATCGACCCTTTGCGGGAAACTGAACCGTACATCGACAGAGCAAAGGCTGATAATGCAAATATCAAATACGTGCTGGAAACCCATTTCCATGCTGATTTCGTTTCAGGCCATTTGGATCTGGCGAAAAAGACTGGTGCAATCATCGTTTACGGACCTACTGCAAAACCCAATTTCAATGCGCATATTGCAGAAGATAACGAAGAGTTGAAACTGGGAAATGTCACTATCAAAGTGTTGCACACCCCAGGCCATACGATGGAATCTGTGACTTACCTGCTCAAGGATGAAAACGGAAAAGATCATGCGATCTTCACGGGAGATACTTTGTTTCTTGGCGATGTAGGCCGTCCTGACCTGGCCATCAAACAGGGCGAAATTACTCAGGAAGACCTGGCCGCTCATCTTTTTGACAGCCTCCGCAACAAGATCATGCCCCTGGCTGACGATGTGATCGTTTATCCCGGACACGGAGCCGGATCGGCTTGTGGCAAAAAAATGAGCAAAGAAACCGAAGGTACTTTGGGCGACCAGAAAAAGTTCAATTACGCGCTCAGGGCAGATATGACCAAGGCTGAATTTATCAAGGAAGTGACTACGGGGCTTGTCGAACCGCCGCAATATTTCCCCAAAAACGCCATGATGAACAAGATGGGTTATGAAAGCATCGACACCGTGAGAGAACGTGGCGTCAAGCCTTTAAAGGTCAGAGCTTTTAAAGCGGCCTGGGAACTGGAAGACGCCATCGTGCTGGATACCCGCAGCAAAGAGGAATTTGCAAAGGGTTTTATCCCCGGCTCGATATTCATCGGTCTGGATGGCAGCTTTGCTAACTGGGTTGGCGTATTGATCCCCGATTTGAAGCAACCGATCCTGTTTGTTGCTGATCCTGGCCGTGAAGAAGAAGTGGTTACGCGCCTTGCGAGAGTGGGATACGACAATTCCATCGGTTACCTCGAAGGAGGTTTTAAAGCCTGGAAAAAAGCAGGGGAACAGGTGGATATGGTCGAAGAGGTCAGCCCGATCGTATTCAAAGAATTGTTCCGAAGGAAAAACCCCAACGTGATCGACGTCAGAAAAGAAAGCGAATACAACACTGAACACCTCAGACGAGTGAAAAACATTCCGCTGGATTTCATCAATAAAAATATGAACCGGATCAAACGGAATGAGAAATATTACCTGCACTGTGCCAGCGGCTATCGCTCGCTGATCGCAGCTTCGATCCTGAAAGCGCGGGGTATCCACGATGTGGTAAATGTGCTGGGTGGTTATAACGAATTGTCAAAGATGGGGCTTAGGAGAACTGAATTCAAAGAGCAACTCACGGAGTTGTAAAGTGGAGATAAGGGGATAAGTTCTGACTTCGTCAGAACGGGGATTGTGGGGGATAGTAAAGGATTAAAATCCCCTTTTATCCCTATTCCGACTTCGTCGGAATTATCCTCGTTCCGGCAAGGCCGGAACCATACCCTAACTTGTCCCGCACCGGAGGTCGGGCGTTCCGTCTCCATTGATATCGCCAGCCCAGACTGCGCAAAACTGGAGCGGATTTACGCTTAGAGGAAGCGGAAACCGAAGGTTGCTTTCATCGGCCAGCCCCAGCCAGTCGCCGGAGGCATTTTCTCCGAGATTGCGGTAATAAACGGGCTGATCGGCGAAGGTGTTGGCGATGATCACGTCGTCCCAACCGTCGTTGTCAAAATCACCGATATAAATATCGCGGGCATCCGTATGCCTGGTAATAAAGCCGGGCGCGTAGGTTGCGATTTCATCCGTGAGCGTACCGCCATTGTTCATCAACAGCAGATACTGCCGTGGGCCCGGATTGGAGAAGGGGGCCTTGTGGACGACGATGATATCCACCCAGCCGTCTTTGTTCAGGTCGGAAATAGCGATGTCCTTTTCGTGGGAATTATCGGCAATGCCAGAGAGCCATGTTGCGGATTCGTCGTCCCACTCCACCCAGGTATTTTGGGCGTCGAGCGATACTTTTAGACATAAATTAAAAAAAAGGATCACTGTTAGTATTGGAAAAGTTGAGTGGTAATTCATTGAAGTCCATTTTTTAGGTTATCGTGGAAAAATATGGAAATTAATAAAGAATCTGAAAACATCAAGTTGAATTTTGAAGCCTTTGCTATAGTGTGACAGAAGTCACAAAAATAGTGGTTCGCTCTTGCGATCTTTGTTTCACAAAATTTTTTCTTATGAACAAAAAAATATCTTTCAAGGAACTGATCGCCGGCGAAACACCTGTATTGATAGATTTTTATGCCGACTGGTGTGGGCCATGCAGAGCCATGACGCCCATCATCAAAGAGGTTGCAGATGAAGTTGGAGACAAGGTAAAAGTGATTAAAATTGACGTGGATAAAAACCAGGATTTGTCCAATAAGCTGAACATCAGAGGCATTCCGACTTTTATGGTTTTTAAAAATGGTGAGGCGGTTTGGAGAGCCAGTGGAATGCAATCAGCGCATCAATTGTTGCAAATCATTCGGAAGTATGTTTAGGTTTGTTGATTTGCTAATTTGCTAATTTGCTAATTTGCTAATTTGCTAATAACCCAATCAACCCCGACAGGTCGCAGGGCTTAATCAACCTAATCAACTCAATCAACCTAATCAACCTAATCAAGCAACTAAATACCCAAAAAAATGACATTAATAGAATTTATCAGCCAGCCGTGGCATTGGTCTGTTTCGGGAGTGATGATCGCTTTGGTCATGTATCTCCTGATATATTTCGGACAAAAGTTTGGCATATCTTCCTCCTTTGAAGCGATGTGCTCTTTGAGCGGCGCCGGCAAAAAAATTAAGTACTTTGATTTTGACTGGAAAAAGCAGGACTGGCAGTTGGTCTTCATCGTGGGATCGGTCATTGGAGGAGCTATCGGTTCTACCTTACTCGCAAGCCCTGAGCCTGTTCATGTTTCGGCTGCTACCGTCGCTGATCTGCAATCCATTGGCGTGACCATGCCACAGGAAACCAGCGATGCGGGCGCCGGATTCATTCCTTTGGAATTGTTCAACTTTGAGTCTTTGCTGACGCCCACAGGTTTTATCCTGATGATCGGTGGTGGATTTCTCATTGGTTTCGGCACGCGATGGGCGGGAGGTTGTACCTCAGGTCATGCGATCAGCGGCCTTGCCAATTTGCAGTTGCCGTCGCTGGTGGCTGTTATCGGCTTTTTTATCGGCGGGCTGCTGATGACTCATCTTTTGTTGCCACTTATTCTTTCCCTATAAAAATTTAAAACAATGAAATTGATCAGATTTTTATTGACCGGAGTTTTGTTTGGGATCATTTTGACAAAATCAGAAGTCATTTCATGGTTCAGGATACAGGAGATGTTCCGCTTCCAGAGTTTTCACATGTACGGTATCATAGGCACCGCGGTGGTACTGGGAGCAATTTTGCTTTATTTTGTAAGAAGCAGTAAAGGCCGTAACATCTTCGGCGACATCATCACGATAGAGCCTAAAGCCAAAACCTACAAAGCGAGCATTTTCGGAGGAACGTTATTTGGACTGGGATGGACAATGACGGGCGCTTGTCCGGGGCCGCTGTACATTCTGTTTGGGCATGGTTACTGGGTAATTCTCGTCGTCATTGCCAGCGCGGTTTTAGGAACATTGGCTTATGGAGCCGTGCGGCATAAGCTTCCGCATTGAAATGAGGTGATTTGTTGATCCTGCCCTCCCGCCCCGACACCGGTGTCGGGGCGGGATCGGGGTTGTTAATGTGGTGATTTGCTAATTTGTTAATGTGGTGATTTGCTAATTTGCTAATTTGCTAATTTGTTAATAACTTAATCAACCCCGACTTGTCGGGACAGGCCCAATCACCCCAACTTGTCCCTTACCCCGCTTTTAGTAAGACAAGATTCCAAAAAGCAAAGTCGGGATCACCCCATCAAAAAATAAATTTTTTACAAGCCAAAAAACTAACCAATAAACCTTACCTTCGCCGCAATTTAATAACAGGAGAAAAAATTCTCAATTACCCCTTAATATTTATGCTTACCATACAAAAAAACTGCGTTGTCTCTTTTGATTTTACGCTTTCTGATGAAGAAGGTACTTTAATGGATAGTTCAAAAGGACAAGAACCTCTGGTCTATTTGCACGGCTTCAAAGCTTTGATACCCGGCCTGGAAAATGCCCTTGAAGGCAAGCGGGAAGGCGATGATTTTAAAGTAGTGATCACGCCCGACCAGGCTTATGGCAATCGCGACGAAGATCTCGTCTATGAAATAGATCGGGAAGAAGTCGCTCATCTTCCCAATTTGAATGTGGGCATGGAACTGGAAGTTGATTCGGATGATGAATCTGTCGTGATGACTATCGTTCAGATAAATGATAATAGTGTGGTACTCGACGCCAACCACCCTTTGGCCGGCGTAACCCTGAATTTTGACATCCAGGTACTCAATGTACGACAAGCTACAGCGGATGAGATCAGCCACGGACATGTTCACGGCCCTGGCGGGCATCACCATTGATCGATGTAATATTTTCCGGTTTCGGCTACATGTCGATTAAAAGATGCGGGTATTGATGTTTCAAGGCATTGAAAGATTGTAGTTGTAAAGATTACGCCCTCTCTACCAGAACGGCTTCATCAGGATTTAAAGCTACCTCGACTGATCGAGGGAAAGTAAAGAAAAATGTGCTTCCTTCCCCCATCACGGATTCTATCCAGATATCTCCTCCCCATACTTTTACAATTCGTTTGCATATAGCCAGCCCGATCCCGGTGCCTTCATATTCTTCGCGTGTATGAAGTCGCCGGAACATTTCGAATACCTTGTCCTGGTTTTCCTTTGAAATACCAATTCCGTTGTCCTTGACCGAGAAAAGGTAATTGTCTTCTTTGACTTCACAATCCACAATGACGATGGGGTCTCTTTCTCCCTTGAATTTTACACCATTGCTCACCAGGTTTTGGAAAAGCTGCATCAATTGGGTTCGGTGAGCCTTGATGCTTGGAAGGTTTTCGTGGCGAATGATCAGTGTGGCATTTTGATTTTCGAAAAGCTGTTTAAGATTGGACTGGATGATTTCCATGACATCTTTTACGGGGATAGATTCCGTAGGCGGCGGTTGGTTTCCTGCCCTTGAAAAATTGAGTAGGTCGTCGAGCAGAGTTTCCATCCTGGATACGGCATCAAGAATGAAGTGCAGGAATTCTTTTCCGGAATTGTCGAATTGTTCGTGATACCTTTTTTTGAGCAAGGTGGAATAGGAGCTGATCATGCGGATAGGTTCCTTGAGGTCGTGAGAAGCCACATAAGCGAAGCGTTGCAGGTCTTCGTTAGAGTTTTTCAATTGCTCATTTTTTACATGGATTTCCTCGTTTTTGATATTTAAAATCTCATTTTTCTCCTCCAGCAACTTGTTCATCTTGCTTTGATATTTCAGCTTACTTTTGTACCACCACAGGAATGAAACAAAAAACAAAGCCGCAATAGTGAAGATGTACTTCTGGAGTTTAGCGATCATCTTGTTTTTCCCCAGCAACTCATTTTCCTTTTTCAACATGACGATTTCGTGCTGGTGTTTCTGGATTTCGTATCGCCTTTTGGATTGTCCCATTTCCTCTACAGTTTTTTCGTTGAGCAGCGAATCTTTCAACGCGATATATTTTTTTGTAAAGGAATAAGCCGTGATGTGATCATTCAACAGGTCGTAAGCAGTGGCCATATTTTTATAAATATCTAACTGGCGGGTTTTGGCATTCATCTCCAAAGCCACCTCAAGGGTTTTTTCCAGCACGGGAAGGGCTTTTGCGGGTTGTTCGGCTTTGACGTATAATTTCGCCAGATCGATATTGCTTCCGATGGCTCCCCATTTGTCACCAACTTCGAGTTTCAGGCTGATCGATTTTTTCAAATATTTTTCTGCCTTTTCAAAATTCTGTTGCACTACGTAATTCATGGCAACATTTCCGAGTGCATAAGCGATCCCGGTTTTATATTTGAGTTTTTCGGCCAGCTTTAAAGACTCTTCATTGTATTCCAGGCTTTCCTTTTGTTTTTCCATTTTTTCATACACGCTGCCCAAAGCTGCGAGGCAGGAATAGATAAAACGATCGTCTTGCAATGCTTTGCATATTTCATAAGCCTGAAGGTAGTGGTTGAGCGCTTGCTTGTAGCGGGTTTGGTAGTAAAAGATGGTTCCGAGGTTGTAATGACTGTTGGCAATACCCAAAGAGTCATTTGCTAGGTCGTTGAGGTGAAGCGCCTGCATTTGATATTCAAAAGCATCTTCGTAATTTCCCAGCGCCTGGTGGATGGAGGATATTTGTGTGTAAGCTCCTGCTTTTTTTAGCTCCGTGTCGGAATGGCCTTCGAGTTCAATTATAGAAGAATAATATCCCATCGCTTCAGGGTAATTATTTCTTCTTTGGTGGCTCAATCCAATTCCATAAAGGCAGGCTGCAGTTTTAATAAGGTCGTTGTTATTTTCGGCGATATCTAAGGCAAGTTGAAAATATTCCGCCGATTTTTGATAGTCTTCATGTTCTTTAGAGCCATAAAGTTTTCCCAACTCCGAATAAATCTCATACATATTATCCTGATCGTTCGAAGTCTGTGCCGGCTCCAATAATTGGAAAAGGCTGTCGATCTTGTCGGCAAAACCCGGATTGGCAAAGCAGGAAAATAATATCAGGAATTTAATTATTAAGTTGGGCTTCATGGCTTACGCTTTTTGGGGATAGTTGGCCAGATTACAGTTTTACACAAATTGAATACATCATTTTGATTGAAAACTTTTTTGAAAAAGACGAAGTGTTCTGTAAAGTGCCGAGTATCCCATTTCGCATAATTTGCAAATACTATTCCACATAACAACGAATAAGGTTCTCCTAACAATAAAAAGCGGTTGGTTTCCGGTATCTTCAAAGGCTAAAAAATAATTTTTGGCAATAAATTTGACTATTAACTATTGGAAAAAAATACCTCCCGGTGTTTGACCAAAATAATAGTCAGAAAATACATGAGAAAAAACCGCATAACTTACCTTTACTTACTTCTTTTTTGTTTTATCCTTTCTGTAAATTCCAATGCAGCAACCTTCAAGGCTGTCAGTGATGGCAATTGGGTTGATTCATCTACCTGGGATAAACCCGGTGTGCCCGGAGAATCAGACGAAGTGTTTATCAACGGCTATAGCGTGACCATTGATGCCAGCACGGGAGACGTCACCGTAAAGAATATTTATTTGCTCAACGCATCCAATACCGAAGCTTCAAGGTTGATTATCAACGGAATGGTAACGCTCACCGTCACGAACGACCTCGAAGCAACTGCCAAGAACTTTGATGAAGCCATCGAATTGATCCTGTACAATGGAGCGACCCTTATCATTGAGGATGATTTGGAGTTTACCAGAGAATATGGTAACAACTCCAACAAAGGCTTGTCTTTAAGAATTGAAGATAACAGCCAGGTGATCGTTCACGAAGATTTTATTTTCGAATACCTGAATGCAAATACCGTAAACGTTGAGAATGTAGAAGAAATTTTTATCGACGATACGGCTTTGCTGGATGTCACCGGAAATACCTTATTAGAGTTCAATGGAGGAAACAATTTTGATTTTCATCTACAAGGCAGCGCTCAGGTAATTTTAAGGGGAGGATTGGAAGTCAACGTTTCCGGCGGCAAACAAATGACCATAACTTCGAGTGGCGACGCTCATTTTCAGGTTATGGGCAATACAACAGTAAATAATTCCGGAAGTAATGTCTATACCAGGATCCTCGCCGATGGTACCGCCGGTCAATTCACCTTTGAAGGTGACTTAACATTGAGTTCCACCTCGGCGAACAAGATCATTTACATGGAGGCTACCGGAGATGACAGCGTTATCGATATTAGAGGAGATATTTCCATGAGCGCAACCACTGAAGGGGATGTTTATGTTGATCTGAAGGCTGGCGATATGTTCCTTGGCGGCGAAATTTTACGCCCCACTGATTTTGGCTCCTTTTATATGGAGGATGACGCTACACTTACATTCAATGGCGACAACCCGCAATCAATTACCTACGCAGACCTGGCAGGTAGTGGTTCCGATGCTTTGAATTTTACGAATGTAGCAATGGATAACCCCTCTGGAATTACCCTACAGGATACATTGTTTATCGAGCACAACTTTACCCTTACCAGCGGAAAGATCACTTCTACAGCTGCGGAAATTTTGATCATCGGCGATCAGGCCACGATCACGGGCGGTAGTGAAACAGCATATATCATTGGCCCTGTAATCAAACAGGGAAGGACAGCCGATAGCACTTTTCTCTTTCCTATCGGCAATGCCACAACTTATGCTCCCATCAAAATATCAGGTATTACATCATCTACCTCAGAATATACCGCTGAATATTTCGGCGATCCACCACCATTTGGCAATTCTCTGGCAGAAGAGGTTACCGGCATCAGTGAAACACAGTATTGGTCATTGACCAGAACAGAGGAAAGTGACGATGTTGAAGTTACACTCTTCTGGACTGATGCGGCTGAAAGCGGCATCGAAAGCCTGGAATCGCTGATCGTGGTTGGTTTGAGCGAAGAAGATGTTTGGGAAAGCTATGGAAATGGCGGTACGACAGGTGGAACAGGTTCAGGCGTTCCGGGTTCGGTTTCCAGCATGATGGGCGATCCGCCACCTTTCGGAGTATCAAGATTCACTATCGGTTCAGGCCCTGAAGAAAAAGTGTTGCCTGTTGAGTTGATCGACTTTGATGCTACCCAGGACGGAGAATCTATCAACCTGAAATGGAGAACCGGCTCTGAGATCAATACCAAACATTTTATCATCGAAAGATCTCACGACGGTATTGAGTTCAAAGGCATTGCAACTGTCCTGAGCAAAGGAGACAGCAACAGGGCTCAAAGCTACTCCGGAACTGATACCGCGCCATTGAGCGGAGTGAATTACTACCGATTGAAGATCGTCGATTGGGACGGTACTTACGAATATTCGCCAATAGAAGTAGTGAACTTCCAGCCCCGACAGGGATTGAACGTCTATCCGAATCCGGTTGATGATATGCTGAGTATCGTGGCAATGGATAGTTCAAAGGACAATGAAGGAGTACTCGAGGTATTCTCATCAAATGGCCAAATGATCTATTGCAGCAATATCGACCTGACAAATGGAAGCTACCAAATCTCAACATCCACGCTCAATGTTCGAATACCCGGCGTGTACCTCGTGAGATTCACGAATGCCTCCGGTAGCCAGATCCTCAGGATCAACAAGCGTTGATAATAATAATTGTTGAAATTGGTTGATAAAAAAGTGGTCTGGGAATTAATTTTCTCAGACCACTTTTTTTGTGGCTTTCTAGCTTTCATTTATACTGCTAACGGAAGACTTTGTTATCTCTTTTGTTTTCTTTTCCCGACTGCATCGGGATCCAAGATGTTGCTTTTGTGGTTTGAAAAAATAACTTAACCAGACGTGGAAAGGTATAACTTATAAGTAACATGACCTACTGAAAAACTATCCTTTTTGTAGCTACCGCATTCCCGCGACGCAACATCACGAAATAAACTCCGGATGCTCCGGCTGAAGTGCGATCAACTTCAAAAGTATGCACGCCGACTCCTGGATTACCTTCGAAAATCGTTTTCAGCCTTTTCCCTGAAATATCTGTCAATTCCAGTTGAATAGTTTCGGAAGCATTGTTAACTGATAGTTCGATGGTTGCACTGCCGGAAGCCGGAGAGGGAAATATCCTAAAATTGATCTCATCTTCCGGGATTGTAGCGATCCCTGTGGTTGAAATGTCATCTGTAAAATTCGTATTGACAAATTCGTAGCTGGCTCCGTTCTTTTTCCAGATGATAGCGCCAATGATGAGATTGTCTTCGTTCCAATTGCCTATCTGGATGGAAAATTGGTTTTCAAACTCAGCGCCTTCGGAAACACTCCCGTTAACCAGCAATTCTCCAAAGGAATTACTGCTCATGCCTGCTCTGAGTACATTGGTATGAACGGCATTATCGCCCTGACCTACCTGAGCATTGATCACGCCGTCTTCAATAACATAAACTCCGAGATAATATTCGCCATCGGCATTTTGGAAAAAGCGGGTCTTGGTTTGGACATGAAGCATATTGCCATTTTTAGAAACCGACAGGCCTGCATTGACAACAGGCTCCATCAGGTAATTGGCATCGACGAGATTTTTTATGGATGTGCGTCTCGCGGCAGCGTTGCCAGGTGTAACGTTTTGATTAACATTACCCACGATGAAAAAAGGCTGATAGTTTACATTAAAATTTGATTCAAAGCTTGTTGCAACTATATTTTGCAAATCTCCGCTGCGGTGCGCTGCGATCACGAGCGCCTTGTCTTTGTTGTCGGTATAAATATCCTTGAAAAATGGCCATGCCCAGCCGCCGCAATTCGGGCACCATGTTGCAGTGATCTTCGTAATTAGAGATTGCTGGATTTGAGGAGCATCCTGAGCGGTTGCAGCATTCAGGAAAAACAAAATTGAAATTAACGTAAGTAAAATTCGATGTGTCATGCTGTAATTTGTTGATTTGGTAATTTGCTAATGTGTTGATTTGAGTTAAGGTGTTCCCGATTCTATCGGAATCTTTTCCTGCCCAGACACAAGTGTCGGGGCGGGATCAAAATTAATTTTCTCCGTTTTTTCTAACTCCGAAACCCACCTGAAGGTTCTATTAATTCAGTGCTTTTGACCGATTGCAGACGAATCTGGTTGCCACTCAGAAAGAAGCCGGAAATTAACCATCCTGAATTTTTAATAACCTTTGCAAAAGCAAAAATAACTTTTTAGATTTGCAGCCACATCACTCATATCAAAATTGAAAAATTATGTCTGCAGAATCAAACACAAAAACCTCATCACGAGCGCTCGACTGGATTTTATTCCTGATTTCTACGGTTGCATTTTTTGTCATGTTGCAATATTGGTCTGAGTGGTTTTGGGTTACCTTGCCTTTTATGCTGACCTTCCTCGTGAAAGCAACCAACAGAATGTAAGCTTTTAGTTTATGGTTTGTGGTTTGAAGTTCGTGGTAGGATTAAAATCTGTAAACCACAAACTATAAACCTTGAACTATTTAGTGCTGTAAAGAAAAATTTACTATATTTATAGCGTCTATCATGTCGCGCTTCGCTTCCCGCCGTGTTGTTATTCCACACCTGATTGTGTATTTATTATTTTATTCGCTTCCGTTTTTTTGTAATGTTTAATTCTGTATCTCCGGAGCAGTTACTTTGCAAAAAGCAACAACTATTTCTTATGAACACAAAAACCGCTTTTGTTTCCTTACTTATGTTATTCTATGGATTTGAAACTTTGGCTCAGTACACCATTGTCGGGCCGGATGAGGTGTGCGTAGGAAGCTGTGAAGAGTATTATTTATTAGATGACAACGGAGATGTTGTCGATCTCATCAGCGGGGAATGGCAAGTGGATGGCAATGCTGTATCCAATGCAAGCTTGGCATCCATTTGTTTCGCAAATGAAAACGTTTACATTGTATCGGTGATCGATCAGCAAAATGATATTTTTGCTGTCGTCGAAGTGGAAGCCTTTGAAACATTCCAGCCTGAGATCATAACCGTTTCAGGCGCATATTGTCCCGGAGAATCCATACCTGGAGGGACAACCACTTGCCAGCAGGTTTGTGCCAACACAACGATCACCTACGCGGTAGAAGTCGGAAACCCTTCCCAAAACATAAACTGGACTGTTCAAGGCGCTGAAGATTATACCATCAGCGGCAATGCCGTCACGGTCACCTGGGGCGATCCCGGAAATGGCAGCGTATCGGTTGAGGTTTCTTCTCAGGGAGTCGGCTTTGACATCTACTGCGGGATGTTCCAGGAAGCCTCCAATGGAGCCAGCGACGGCGGAGGTTTTGTGTTTATCGATGGGCCAATAGACGATTACTCGATCACATTGAGCAACGGAATTGCAGCTTCTGGCAATGGCGGAACATTCACCTTTACCGATCTTTCTCCCGGACCTTATACGGCCTGGGTCACAAACAGCTTTGGCGTTACGGAGATTTGCCAGTTCGTTATCACCGATTCCGGAACTGCATGTATTTTCGGTATTGCTTTCGAGGTAGTTGATGCTTCAGAATGTGAAAATTGTGATGGCAGTATAAATCCGATTGTTGTGGGTGGTACGGCGCCTTTTACATATCAATGGTCCGGACCAGCTGGCTATAGTTCAAATGTACAAACCCTCGATAACCTCTGCCCCGGAATTTATTTTGTAACTATATGGGATGCAGAAGGATGCAGCGCAACTGCAACCGCATTGGTGGAATGCAGCAACGTCTCCTGCGGAGGTGAAAATTCCGTTTGCGTAGAAATCCTGGAAAACCCGGAGGCTGCCTTCGAAACCACGCCTCCTGCCAATAACGGTGTGGTGGAAATATGCGCAGGTCAGACCGTTTTTTTTGAAAACCAAACTACCGGGGCTGTTTCTTATACCTGGGATTTCGGCAACGGCGTTTCCGCCTCGACGGTAAATACCAATCACACCTACTTGTCTCCCGGAAGCTATGAGGTCTTGCTCATTGCCCGGAATAGTTGTTATTGCGCAGATACCACTTCGATGATGGTGATCGTGGAAGATGCCATCAGCCCCTACATTGAATGCGCGGGCACCGTCTGTTCCGACTCGGAAGCAACCTATTCGACAAATGCGGATTGCAGCATTTTTAACTGGAACGTCAGCCCGAATGGAACCATCATCAGCGGAGGTGGTACTTCTGATAATTTTATAACAGTCGATTGGGGCGATGGGCCGGAAGGTCTCATCGAGCTTTTCGTCGAAGGCTGCAATGGCGACTATTGCCTTGAAACCATTTCTGAAATCATCCCAATCATCGATGATAATGCGGTGATCAAAGGACCATCCAAAGTCTGTAAAAGCGACCAAGCCATCTACTCACTGACCGGCTTCACCGGCACGGATTTCAACTGGTCGGTTTCAAATTTCGGCGCCATCGAAACAGGGCAGGGAACCAGCCAGGTCACCGTATCTTGGCCGGATTTCATCCCCGCCCAGCAGCAGTGGGTGGCGGTTCAGTATGAAAGCTGTTATTTGGGTTGTGGTGGAAACGATACGCTTTTGGTGAATATCCTGGAAGATTTTTTCATCGAAGGGCCGATTGAGGTTTGTTTGAACGAAACGGTTGATTTTGTCAGCAGAACACCCGCCCTTTCCAATAATGCAGTGCCTTCCAACTGGACGGTTTTGGACGACACCGGAGCAACTGTCGCCACCTCTGCTTCTGCAACCAGCGTCTTTTCAGTCAACTGGAATTTTGGCAGCGGAAATTTCACCATCCATGCTGAAGCCGATAACCCGGATGATTATTGCGTTGACAACTACTCCGTTTTTGTCAGGGTTCCGGCTGCAACCTCACCGGCTTTGGGGATCGACGGCATTACAACGATCTGCCCCGGGCAGGCTTACGCTTACACCGCCATCGAATCCGGCCCGGATTTTCAATTTACCTGGTACGTGATCAACGGCGTTTCCAATGAGATCCGCAACGGCAAAACGATCAACATTACCTGGGAGCCGAATCCGCCCTATACCCTGGCCTTAACACAAACCAACACCGTCGGTTTTGCTTGCGAATCCGAACCGGTTGGTATTGGTTTACAAAAAATAAATTCTGTAATGGTCGATGGCCTGACACCTGTTTGTCACGAAGCTATCGGCGTTTACACCGCCACAGCTTATGAAAGAGTGGAATACCAGTGGCAGGTCATTCCATCCGATGCAGCCACGGTGATCTCCGGCGGTAACAGTAATGAAGTTGAAATCCAATGGCATATTCCGGGAAATTTTGAAGTGGTAGCAAATGTCTGCGGAGTATCCGATGGATTCCAGGTACTTGTAAACCCGAAACCCGATCCGGAGGTCATTTTCGACCTTCCCTGCCCTGGTGACCAGACCCAGGTACAAACCACCATTCCCTACAACGCTTACGAATGGCGAAATCAAGCCGGGATCGTCCTGGCGAATACCCCAACAGCCAATCTGGCGAGTGGTTCTTATGAACTGATCGTCACCGATGCAAACGGTTGTACAAAAAACAAAATTTTTACTGTCGGACAATTGTCGCCGCCAGTCACTTCAGTTTCGACCCCCGACTTTGGCACTTTTTGCCAATCGGGCGGTTCGATGACGCTTTATTCTTTGCTCATGAGCAACGGCCTGGATTATCAATGGTATCACAATGGCAACCCCGTTGGCGGGAATTCGCCCATCCTCGTCGTTTCGCAGGAAGGCGTGTATTATGTCGTTGTGACAACCCCCGACGGATGTTCAACTACTTCCAATGCATTAGAACTGGATTGTGGAACTATACCTCCCATTCCGAATCCTGCTTGTACGCCTAACGGATTTGTAGATTTTGTAAATGATCCGGGAATTTATTGTAACGAAACGCAATTTATCAATACTTCCGTCAATGATGTTCCCGGAACCTGGTGGTGGAAATTCATAGATTTTGGAACCGGAGTCGAAACCATTTCCTTTCAGGAAAATCCAACCCATACCTTTCAAACTGCCGGTTTTCATTTTGTGATCTTCCAGGCCGGTGTGTTTTCGACGCCACCCGGAGATACCTGTTTTATGAATGTTTTGCAAACAGACACGGTTCCTTTAGTTGCAAATTTCAGCTTTACCAGTGGTTGTGCCGGAGAGTTATTGCCGTTTTATGACATTTCCAACTTCATCCCGCAAACCAGCATCACAGGCTGGGAATGGGATTTCGGTGATCCGGCAAGTGGCGCCGCCAATGTTTCCACCTTACAAAACCCGGAGCATGCTTTCAGTGGGGCAGGGACTTTTACGGTTACGCTGACAGCGACCGATGAGAGCGGTTGTATTTCTACTATTCAAAAAAACATCACTGTGCAGCCGGCCCCACTATCGGGTTTCGATATTCCGGATTCCGGCTGCGAAAGCACAACCCTACATTTCAGCGCTCAGGGTTCATTTACAACCATAAACTGGGATTTCGGTGACCCGGCCAGCGGCGCCGCCAATGTTTCTGCAATAGACAGCACTTACCATGTGTTCGGAAGCCCTGGAATTTATACGGTTACCTTGACCACTGAAAATATATTCGGTTGCGCTTCCGTGGTCACTGAGCAGATCGATATCCAAAGCAATGACCTCAGCGGAACGATTGCCATTGATCCTGCTTCCACGATCTGCCATGGAGACAGTGTGACTTTGACAGCGCCAGCGGCTACCAATTATCTGTGGTCGGAAGGCGATACGACAATGAGCCTGGTCTTACACGAGGCCGGGGTTCATTCGGTTACGATCACCGATGATCTGGGTTGCTTGTTCAGCACTGATCCGGTTCAGGTTGATGTCATTCCATTGCCTGAGGCGCAGATCACAGCAATTGAATATAATGAGCACGGGCAACCGGTCGCCAATTTTTATAACAATTATGAAACCTGTTACGGGGAGGATGTTTACCTACAGATCACCGAAAATATCAATTATACCTACGAATGGTCCACCACGGATGTTGGAACACACATTTCTTTTACGGAAGATAAAGATAACCTGCTCTCGGTTGGGACGCATGTGTTTTCGGTCACGGTCACGGATGTGAGCAGCGGCTGTTCCAATGTGATCGGCCCTTATTCCGTAACCGTTCATCCGGTTCCCGAAAATATTCTGATCGACTCCGATCCGCCGGTTCCGGTTTGTGAAAACACGCCGACGGATTTTGAAGTCGTCAATCCGAATGCCACCTACACCTATATTTGGAACACTGGTCAGACGGGTAACACGATCAATTCATTCTATGCAGGAGAATATTTTGTCAGGGCGATCAATGAATTTGGATGTCAAGGCCGTAGCAATATCCTTGAGATCACTGCCGGACCAAACATTGACCTGATCCCTTCAGGTTGTTACAGCCGTTGCAATCCCGACACCATCTGCTTGCCGGATTTGAGCGGGGTGGTTAGCTTCCAGTGGTATCATGACGGCAACCCGGTACCTGCGCCCGAAGGCACGGTTGGCGATTACGTTGCTACCCAAAGCGGCGAATATTATGTGGAAATGACCAATGCCGAAGGTTGCCTCACCACGTCGGATGTTCTATCGCTGGATCTGCTCGATGGCTACGGTAGTATTTTGGGGAATGTTTATTTTGATATGAACGACAACGGCATCATCGACGGCCCTGATACTTTGATGGGCGGCATTGTTATCATTTTACAAAATGGTGGCCTCAATATCGACACGCTGATCTCCAACCCGGCGGGTGCGTTTGCCTTTTCAAATATCCTTGCCGGAAATTATGAAGTGTTGCTCGACCTGCTGAACTTACCATTAGGCATGTACCCTGTGGTGGAGCAATTCAGTTCTTCGCTTGCAGGTTGTGATGATGAAGAGACGTTATCGTTTTTGATCCAGTTTACCTGCGATGTTACGATTGAAACGATCGATTTGGAAACTTGTCCGGGAACTACGATCAACTACAATGGTGATGAACTGGCGGTGGGATCTGAAACCAGTTATGTTTACACAGGTTCCAATGGTTGTGATTCCATCATTGTTGTTGAAGTGAATGCGCTCCCAATTTTTACTTCTAGCCTTGAATTGTCAGCCTGCGAAGATGATTATGCAACTTATGCCGGAGTTCAAATTCCGGCAGGCAGTTCTCAGGATTTCACTTTGACGGCAACGAATGGTTGTGATTCGACGGTTACAGTTGATGTGATACCAATCTCCCTTTCTGAGACTGAAGTCAATCTCTCCGCCTGCGAAGGAACCACAGTTGAATACAACGGCGAAGATTTGCCATCCGGCAGCATTACGGAATTTACATTTTTATCTTCTCAAAATTGCGACTCTACGGTTACCGTTTTTGTGGAAACTTTATATAATAGCGATTTTGACCTCAATTTGTCTGCTTGTGAAAATGAAACTGTCATTTACAATGGTCAGCCCCTGCAGCCCGGAAGTACTTCGACATTTACATTTACAAATTCCGTTGGTTGTGATTCGCTGGTGACGGTGGCCGTTTCATCAATCCCTGTCATTGAGGTTTTCATTGATCTTTTCGCCTGTCCCGGCGAAACGGTGGAATTTCAAGGCGATATTTTAGCACCCGGAGCCTCTACAGATTATTTGTTTACGAGTTCGCTTGGTTGTGATTCGGTGGTTCAAGTCAGCGTTTCGGCATTCCCGGATTTCAACTTCGAACTGGCTACCACGGAAAGCTGTTGGAATGATAGCGGCGGATCTGTGATCGTTGATGAACCCGTAGGAGGTGCAGCGCCGTTTTTATACGCTCTCGACGGAACAAGTTACCAAAGTGAAAACGAGTTTTACAACCTGGTTCCAGGTGATTACGAAGTTTTTGTAAAAGATGAAAACGATTGTGTGAACTCATTGCCGGCAACGGTCGAAAGCATTGCGCCAATGGTGATCGTTGCGGAATCGCCGCGGATACCCTGCGTTTACGGTAGTACACTGCTCGAAGTGCAGGTCATAGCCGATGACCCCGAAGCGGTGACTTATCTTTGGCCGGATGGTAGCGAGAATTCATTTTTGGAAGTGGATGAAGCGGGCGTTTATTCTGTGGTCATTTCCAATACCTGCGAAACGGTAGCGTATGATTTTAATGTGGAATTTGAAGACGACAGCCGTTCTTCGTTGTTTTTTATCCCCAATGTTTTTTCACCGAATGGCGATGGCGTGAACGACGAATTCCGGGTTTACACTGCTCAGGATATTGAAATTTTACATTTTGAATTGAACATCTTCGATCGCTGGGGCAATCACCTGAAAAGCTTTGAAAGCACGGAAGATTCGTGGGATGGCCTGTTCAACGAAAAGGCCATGAACCCCGGCGTGTATGTCTGGTACTACAAAGTCACGGCAATTGCCTGTGGAAAGACCATTGATTTATTTGCAAAAGGTGATGTGACTTTGGTGAAGTAGGGTAGGGATAAAATGTAAAATAATTTTTTTTGACGCAGAAAGACGCAGATGGTTATGAAAAGTTATGAACCCCAACGCAATAAACACAAATTGATGTTTCATAAATGTCTGGATACAAATGTTTTGTTAGGATTTCAATCCAAAAAAACATAATCAATCATAAATGATCTGCGTCCCTCTGCGTCAAAAAACAGGAATAACCCTTAAAGATCAATGGTCGTGGTCATGGTCATGATCGTGATCGTGATCATCATTCTCTCTGAGGGCATCGAGTTCTGCTTTGGCGATATATTCCATTCCGCAAACCGGACAGGTGCCTGCCATGTCGCTGCCGCTGCCCTTGCAGTGCATCGGGCAAACATAAGCTGAGGTATATTCTTTGCCGGATTTATCGGTTGCCGGCCCTTCTTCCATTGAAGTTTCCGTGTTTGTGCCGTCATCCTGGTTTTGGTCGGTCTCCGATCCACCGCAGCTAAATAAGATGAAAGCAAATGAAAATAAAAAGATCAGGCTGCCAAATTTTAAGTTCTTCATGTTTTGGAAAATATTTGAAAAGTTTTGGTAATAAAAACAAAAAGTTCCCGGAAATTGGATTTCTGGGAACTTCAACAAATGTAAGGTATTTGATCCAAATGCTATTGGTTCAAAACAATTTTTTTAGTTGTGTTGCTTGTATCGTTGAAAATTCTGACAAAATAGACGCCGTTTTGAAGATCGCTCAAATCCAGTGTCTCAAACTGGTCAGCAAACTTTCCTTGAAAAATTTGCTGGCCGGAGGCACTAAATAGAGAAAAATGAATCAATTGTCCATTGTGCTGTGGAAGGTGGATATTGACCAATCCTGTAGTCGGGTTTGGTGTAATTGAAACCTCGATATGATTTGAAAGCTGTTTCACACTTGTTATTGGGTCGGGTGCCACCATCATCACTTTGTTTTGAGGGCGGTTCGTGTACCAGATATTGCCGTCAGGGCCGATCTTGATGCCAGTGATGCCAGGCTCACCGGTATCGATGCGGTGCATTTCGGCGAACTCGTTGTCCATGTCGTAAATGATGATCTCTCCGGTTGCATAATCACTGACCAGCAAGCGGTTTTCGATCAGGTCGATACCGCAGGGGCGGTCGAGGCCTTCGTTGATAATAACTTCCCAGTCGGCATTCATGGTAGCATGTACTGCCAAAGGTTCGTTGATCAGCGGTAAGTTGGGGTTCATCGTCGTAGCGGAATTGATATCGACGCGCAGCACGCGGTCATTTCCATTGTCCACCACATAAAGCCATCCGGTGGTTTTATCGAGGATCAGGTGGCTGGGAATATTTCCGTCTTTTTCAACTGTAATGTCGGTAAATCTCCTTATTTCACCGTCGGAATGATCGTCGTTGCCGGGTCCGTGATCTTCATTAAAGTCGTATTGCACGATATGCTCATTGTAGCCGTCAAACACCCAATAGATATTATCTGCTTCGTGAGCGATGCCCATGGAGTATGGGCTGCCGTGGAGCATATCGAGGTGGCTGCCATTGCCGCCGGAAGGCTGGGCATAGATGTCGGGGTGGCTCGACCACAGGGTGGGGCCTGTAAAAGTTCCGTTGGCGGTATGATTGGCATCTCTTATACCTGGTGAGCTGGCCCAGAAGTCGCCTGTATCATCGAATGCCAGAGCAGTGGGCAATGCCATGAAATGCCATGCGTTTCCATCCACGCGGTGCCATGAAGTCTGGTTGTCTTCTCCTGCATTGAAAAAGGTTACCGTGCTGCCGCCTGTGGCAGCTACCCGCTCATTGATCACCCAAAGTTCTTTCAACTCAAGGTTAGGGTGAAAATCCAGGTCGGTAGGTT
>CAZKDA010000032.1:0-29700 GCA_964551455.1 uncultured Saprospiraceae bacterium | reverse complement strand
TTTTTTTTAGTCGCCACTAATGCACGAATTAGTTTTCCATTCGTGCATTGGTGGCTTTTTTTTTAGTCGCCACGAATGCACAAATTAGTTTTCCAATTCGTGCATTCGTGGCTTAAAATACGATCCGTTTATAGTTCATTTTTAGTTCACCAAAATTTGCAATGATCGCGAGTTTGTTACCTGAAACTTTCAGGTAATTGATAGCCTGTGCAACGAATTCGTCTGATATTCCGGAAACAGCTTTCACTTCCAATATGATTTTGTCCATCACCACAAAATCAGCGAAGAATTTGTGAGGCAGAATAGTCGCTTTGTAATTCACCACATATTCTTTTTCTCGCTCGTAGTGAATATTTGCCTTTCGAAATTCATACTCCAGCGCATCTTTATAAACTATTTCCAAAAATCCTGCTCCCAGGTTGTTGTGAACTTCCATACACATACCAACAATCAAATAACTTTCTTCTTTGTAAATCAGATTTGTCATTGTATTTTTTTTGTGGCCACGAATGCACGAATTAGTATTTCCATTCGTGCATTGGTGGCATTTTTTAGAGTCGCCACTAATGCACGAATTAGTTTTTCATTCGTGCATTAGTGGCTTATCATACTACCACGGCCATCGCAGAACCGTTGTCATTTCCGGGAAAACCGGTAATCTATTCCTGCGATTGTAAACTTAGTCAAAATGTTTCTTGAGGTAAAGAAATATGCTAGTCTTTGTGGGATTTGCAATTCCTTAAAAGCCTCAATGCCGCGTCTAAAAACACTCATTTTCATTTGAATCCCAAAAATCTAAACAATACGAACAAATGTTCGTTTTCTATTTTGACAGCCGGTTTTTAAAATGTATTTTTGCCAAAACGTTCAAAACACTTCTGACCATGGCAGACCTTAATTCTCTCGAAGCTAAATTCCAGGAAAGAATAGACCAGGAGATCAAGATCGAACCCAAAGACTGGATGCCTGAAAAATACCGCCAGACTTTGATCCGGCAAATCTCTCAGCATGCCCACTCCGAGATCGTCGGTATGCTCCCCGAAGGAAACTGGATCACGCGGGCGCCTTCGCTCCGCCGGAAAGTCGCCCTGCTGGCAAAGATCCAGGACGAAGCCGGCCACGGACTTTACCTTTACAGCGCCTGTGAAACCCTGGGCATCGAACGCGATGAATTGCTCGATCAATTACACACCGGGCAGGCGAAATACTCCAGCATTTTCAACTACCCTGCAACAACCTGGGCAGACATCGGCGCCATCGGCTGGCTCGTGGACGGAGCAGCTATTATGAACCAGGTGATGCTCACCCGTACTTCTTACGGCCCCTATGCGCGGGCAATGGTGCGAATATGCAAGGAAGAGAGTTTTCACCAACGCCAGGGTTATGAGATTTTGCTGACTTTGAGCAAAGGATCGGAAGATCAAAAACGCATGCTCCAGGATGCCGTAAACCGCTGGTGGTGGCCTTCGCTGATGATGTTCGGCCCCAGCGACAAAGACTCTACCCATACCGAGCAGGCCATGAAATGGAAGATCAAAAGAAAAACGAACGATGAGTTGCGACAGCAATTCGTCGATATCTGCGTGGATCAGGCGCGTATTTTAAATGTGAAATTGCCCGACCCCGACCTGAAATGGAACGAAGAGCGCGGCCATTACGACTTTGGCGAGATCGACTGGGATGAATTCTGGAACGTAGTCAAAGGAAACGGCCCATGCAACAAACAACGCCTCGATGCCCGCATCAAAGCACACGAAGATGGCGCCTGGGTTCGCGAAGCGGCTATGGCTTACGCCGAAAAGCAGGCGAAACGAAATGAACAAAGATCGCAGGTTGCTTGAACACAATTAGTTCATAGTTTGGGGTTTGTGGTTTATAGTTTTTAATGGATTATGTTTTTTCTAACGATCATTCAAAATATAAGCAAATGGCAACCTGGACGAAATTGGAGGATATTGAAGTTTGGCAAGATGCAAGAGATTTGTGTATCAAAATTTGGAATTTAACAGAGACAGGATCATTTCGGAATGACTACAAATTGCGAAATCAGATGCTGGGTTCATCCGGCTCCATAATGGATAACATTGCAGAAGGATTCGGAAGAGGTGGGAACAAGGAATTTTGCCAATTTTTAAGTTTTAGCGTCGGGTCATGTTTTGAACTATCGTCTCAGATTCACAGAAGCCTGGATAGAAAGCACATTGATAAAAATAGCTTTGATTCCATAAATGCAGAAATTATTCAACTCATCAAAAGATTAAAGGCCTTAATAACTTATTTAAAAGAATCGCCTTTCAAAGGGAACAAATTCAAAGAACCTGCTGAACAATATCTGCCACCCGATACCCCATAAAACCACAAACCTGCCTGACGTCAGGCAGGCTACAAACCATAAACTATAAACTGATTATCATGAAAAACTGGCCACTTTGGGAAATATTTATCCGTAGCAAAAACGGGCTGCACCACAAACACGTTGGGAGCCTGCATGCGGTTGATGCGAAAATGGCGATTGAAAATGCCCGCGATGTCTATACCCGGCGCAACGAAGGCGTAAGCATCTGGGTCGTGGAATCCGACAAGATCACCGCTTCGAAACCGGAAGAAAACGCCGAACTTTTCGAGCCTGCCGCCGACAAAGTTTACCGCCACCCTACTTTTTACACCATGCCCGACGAAGTAAAGCATATTTGAAAAATAGATGAAAGATTATAGATGTTTGATTTCGGACGAGAGGCAGGAAGAGTTACAGGTCAGGAGTTAAAAGTTATGAACGATGGGCTATAAATTATCACCACCTTTAACTCATAACCCATATCCCCTGCGAACTACAAACCACGAACCTGTCTGACGCCAGGCAGGCTATAAACAATGAACTACAAACAATGAATAACTTACTCAATTATACCATCCATCTTGCCGACAACGGGCATATCCTCGGTCATCGCCTTGGCGAATGGTGCGGACACGGGCCGGTTTTGGAACAGGATATCGCCTTGACGAACATAGCGCTAGATCTGATCGGTCAGGCCAGAAGCCTGTATCAGTACGCCGCCGAAGTGGAAGGAAAAGGGCGCACGGAAGACGATATCGCTTACCTCCGCGATGTGCTGGATTTCAGGAATGTACTGCTCGTCGAACAGCCCAACGGCGATTTTGGAAAGACCATCGTCCGGCAGTTTTTATTCGATGCTTACAACTTCCTTTTTTATAAAGAATTACAAAAAAGCAAAGATGACCGCCTGGCAGCTATTGCTGAAAAATCGCTCAAAGAAGTCACTTACCACCTGCGTTTCAGCTCGGAATGGGTTATCCGTCTGGGCGACGGAACGGAAGTGAGTCACCAGAAAGTCCAGAATGCGTTGGATGACCTCTGGATGTACACCGGCGAACTGATGGAAATGAATGATTTTGAAAAGGAAATGGTAAATGCAGGCATCGGCGTTGACCTCGAAAAACTCAAACCACTCTGGATGCAAAAAGTTGAGCAAATATTGGATGCGGCAACCTTGACAATACCTCAAAACAACTGGATGCAAACCGGCGGTAAAACCGGAAAGCATTCTGAACATCTCGGATATATCCTCGCCGAAATGCAATTTTTACAAAAAACCTATCCCGGACAAACCTGGTAATCGTGCAATAATGGTAGCGACCAAAGAAAAAATATGGCAAATACTAGAACAGGTGAAAGACCCTGAAATCCCCGTGCTTACCGTCATTGACATGGGGATCATCCGGGAAATCAACCTGTCCGGCGATCAACTGGAAGTGGTCATCACGCCCACATACTCCGGTTGCCCGGCCATGAACATGATCGAAGTAGATATAAAAGCCGTTTTGCAGGAAAGTGGTTTTCAAAATGTAAAAGTCACCAGCGTTCTCTCTCCTGCCTGGACGACTGACTGGCTCTCCGAAGAAGGTAGAAAAAAGCTAAAAGCCTACGGCATCGCACCTCCCGCAGAATCCTCAAAAGATAAAAATGCGCTATTCCAGGATGAAAAAAAAGTGCAATGCCCGCAATGCGATTCCTTCGATACGCAGCTCGTAAGCCAGTTTGGTTCCACCCCTTGCAAAGCCCTCTATAAATGCAACAACTGCCTTGAACCTTTCGACTATTTCAAATGTCATTAAATCCGGGGGTTAGGGGTTGTAGGCTAAAGGTTATGGGTTATGGGCTAAAGGTTTTAACTCCTAACTCCTGACTTATAACTCCTAATCATTAACCATTCACACTCCTTCATTTCCTTCCATCCAATCCACAACAGGAGAAAGCTGCTTTTCCCAGGTTAAATGCTCCTCGGCGTATTTGCGGATTTCCACCTCCCTTCCACTTTCTTTCCACTTAAAAAAAACTTCAGATAATTTTTTCATGTCAAGGGTGGTGTCATCATCAGGCACGTAGTGCACAAACAGCAAATCTTCCGGGAAATCCGGGTCTGGCGCTGATAAGATAAAAGGCAGGCCGCGACTGCAATATTCGCGATGCTTCAGCGAGGAATCAAAGGTTACCCCCTTGCGGTGCAAGCCCAGCGTTCCGATACCTGCGTCAGCGGCGTCGAACAGGCGATCGAGTTCCAGGCCGGTCGTAGCCGGAAGGAACCTGATGAATCGTTCCAGCCCGGCTTCTTTTACCATTTTTTGATAATTTTCTTTTTCTCCTCCGTCGCCTACGATGGTCAAATAGACTTCGGGCTTATGTTTTCCATTTTTATAATATTGTTCCATGCCACGGATCAGCCGGTCGAGGCCATGCCAGTGGCTCCAGTTCCCCACAGCGATCAGGCGTATTTTTTCAGGCTCCGGTTTTCTGCTGCTGACCGGGACGCTCACCACATCGATGCCGTTCCGGATGTTGATCGTGGAAATTCCCCAGATCTGTTTTTCCATACCATAAACTGCGATCCGGTCGATGTATTGGTAAGCCGTCTTGCGAAAGTATTGATCCATTTTCAGGCTAAACCTGTGCAATAACCGCTTGGGTTCGTTGTCGTAGGGATAGGTATTGATTTCCAGGACAAGCTTGAGTCGCGAATATTTTTTCTTTACATTTTTTAAAAACTTGACCAAAAGCGGATCGAAAAAGGGATGCCTCAAATAGATCAGATCATACCCACTTACATTGACGAGCCTGGGTATCAAAGGGCCAAACCGAAAAAAATAAAACCAATAGATGCCTGCCGAATGGGGTATCAGCTTTGTTTTGAAAACAAGCTTTTCATTCAGCAAAACTCCCTGGTTGCATAGCCATAGTATATCCGTTTCAATACCCAGCTTTCGGAAAGCCTTAGCCTGCGCCAGGCATTTTTTTACCACGCCGGCATTGCCCGGGTCATCGCGGTTGATGCGGGTTATGAACAATGTTTTTTTTATCATAAAAAATGGCTCGCGGTTGAAAATTTCGGATAACCTTTCGGCATCAGCACATCCTGGTTCAAACCATTGCACGATTGTGTCGTCTTCATGTCATTCATTCAGATTCAAAGGTATTCAATTCCGGATTTTAGAACGACAGAAATATCGAATCCCTTGATGATTTGAGTTTGCGGTTTAGGAAATGAAGCTGAAACAATCCGGGGGAGAAAATCCAAACAGTTCAAGCAAAGAACAAAAACAATTATGACAAAATACCGTTAAAAATATTTTCCCGGCAATTTTTTTGAAACGGTTGATTCCATTCCCATTTTGTTCTTTGCAGTTTCAAATATCTTTTTTTTAAAACTTTTTCAGCGGATTGAAATCTTGAACCGGCAAATCGACCGGCTTTCTTTATAACAATTTTTTTATCAATCAAACCTGTAACTAATTATGAAAGTAAAGATTTTGACACTTCTAAGTGTATCCGTTGTTTCAGTCGCCATAGCACAAACAGACAGATTGACCCCGAATGTAACCAAAGACAGTCTTTACATCTTTGAAGTACAAGACAAAACCGAACCCGACAAAGTGCTGCATGCCGAACCGCTTTATATCGACCTCATCCGCGATCTCGGAGCCAGAAAAGGCGAAAAGGAATGGAACGTCGGTTTAGGCATCACAGACAATGAAAGATATGATGAATACATTGCCCTGGTAGAATACGAATGGGCGCCTATTGACAGGCTCGGCCTCGAGGTCGAATTGCCTTTTTCTTTTTATTATCCCATCGAAGAGAACACCACGGCTCCTTCAAGCAAATTGAACAGCCTCAAACTGGCAGCTCAATATTCGTTTTTCGTTTCCGAAAAATATAAAACCTCTATGGCTATTGGCTATATCCATGAATTTGAAATGGCTGCTTTTGCAGACTTTGGTAAGGAAAAATATTTCACAGGTAATATTTTTAACCCCTTCTTTATCGCTGCAAAACGTTTAGGTAACAACTTCCATACATTGGTGTACACCGGGCCGGTCATCGAAAGCCACTTCAACGATAATTCCGTTCACACGACCTGGCAGGTCAATTCCAATTTTCATTACATGATCAGCGGCACCAGGAATTTTATCGGGGTAGAATTCAATAAAGAACTGGGTAAATCGGATTTTGACATGACCATACGACCGCAAATGAGGGTCGGTATTGCCGACAATCTCTTGATCGGCATCGTAACCGGCATCCCGATAAGCAGAGAAAATGAGCGGTTCAGCACTTTCCTCCGTTTGATCTACGAACCTGGCCACAAAAAACATTGAATGACGTAAACGGGTGTTCAAAAAAATAAGAATTTACTTGCATGGGCGCCGGGGTTTCACACCTCCGGCGCTTTTTGTTTCGGGGTGACAACCGAAAAGATTTTTATTTGCCGGAACCCATTGAATAATTTCCTGAAATTTCTATCTTCCAAAATAAATCAATACCACTAAAATATTATCCAATGAGAGAAGCAATGTTGATTGTACATTTTATTGGCCTGGCGATGGGATTGGGGACTAGCCTTGCATTTATGTTCCTCGGAATGGCAAGCGCCAAAATGGAACCCGTGGAGGCGGGCAAGTTCAGATTGAATGTCTTGTCCCTTAGCAGGATGGGGCATATCGGACTGGCGTTGCTTATCATTTCGGGAGGTTATCTCATGACGCCTTTCTGGGGCATGTTGGCTTCTTCTCCGCTTTTGATCACAAAACTGATTTTGGTGCTGTTGCTGGCAGTCCTGATCGGCGTGATCGGAGTTTATGCCCGCAAAGCAAAACAAGGAGAACCGGAAATGCACCTGAAGAAGATCGAACCCATTGGTAAAATTACGCTTCTCATTACTCTGGCCATCGTCATTTTGGCAGTTTACTTTTTTCATTAAGTCACGGAAGTTACGTAATCCTTATCGAATGAGAACCCAGATAACGCGGATTATACGGATTCTTGCTGATTTGTTTTTACTGTGGTGTCTAATTTTAAAACCTGTGAAAATCCGTTGATCCGTGTTCAATTTGCCTCATAGTTTGCGTCACTTCAATTGCTAAAAAGGATTCTCTAACAGGTGCTGCCAATCGGTTTCAATCCAAATTTTTAAAATAGGTGTAAAATGAAAGTCTGTGTCGTACAAACCAAACCGGCCACCGGAGACATCCTAAAAAACATAGACAGCCACAAAAATTTTATTGCCGCTGCCATCACCAACAAGGCTAAACTGGTGATCTTTCCCGAACTATCACTGACAGGCTACGAACCCAAACTGGCTAAACAATTGGCAACAACGCCCCAGGATGACCGCTTCGAAGTTTTCCAGAAGATTAGCAATGAGGCATCTATAACAATTGGTGTCGGAATTCCCATAAAAAGTGCTTTTGGCGTTTGTATCGGCATGGTGATTTTTCAGCCAAATGTAGCTCCCCGGGTTTATTCCAAAAAATACCTGCACCCGGACGAAGAGCCCTATTTTATCAGCGGTGAAAACTTTCCTTGCCTTGAAATTGAATATAACAAAGTGGCAATTGCAATTTGTTACGAATTGTCGATCCCGGAACATTCGGAAAACGCTTTTAAAAACGGTGCGCAAATATACATTGCCAGTGTGGCCAAATCGGCTGGAGGAGTTGAAAATGCTTCGCAAACCCTGGCATCTATTGCAAAAAAGTATATGGCGCCGGTCCTGATGGCAAACAATATCGGATACTGCGATGACTTCGAAAGCGCCGGCTATACTTCTGCCTGGAACGACAAAGGTATGTTGCTGAAGCGACTCGATGATAAAAATGAAGGCATTTTGATCTTTGATACGGATACGCAGCAAATAGCTGAAAATATTGACCACGGGGCATTCAGGATTTGAAATACTAAGCCGATTTGCAGAAAATTGCCCTGGTAGGTTGGGTGGCGGTTCGTGGCAAGTCAATAATTTTTTGCATAAATAAAACTTGATTGAATGGGAAGATTAAAAAACAAGATCGCGCTGATCACCGGAGCCGCGCGAGGGATCGGTGAATCTGTTGCGGAATTATTTCACCGCGAAGGCGCTGTGGTAATAGCTGCGGACATCCGCGATGAACTGGGGATGCAGTTGGCGGACAGATTGGGCGTAGGTGCCGAATACCGTCATTTGGATGTAAAACACGAATCCGAATGGCAGGCGATAACCGATTATATTTTGAAAACTTACGGCGGATTGGACATTGTGGTTAACAACGCCGGGATCACAGGTTTTCTCGAAGCCAATGGCCCATTCGACGCCGAACACGCCGACCTGGAAAGCTGGGAGGAAGTACACCGCGTCAACGCCACCGGCGTGATGCTGGGTTGTAAATACGGTATCGCCATGATGAAACCGCGAGGTGGCGGCAGCATCGTGAACCTATCTTCGCGTTCCGGAATCGTGGGCATTCCGGGGGCAGTGGCTTATGCGTCGAGTAAAGCCAGTGTGCGCAATCATACGAAAAGCGTTGCGCTCTTTTGCGCCGAAAAGAAATACAATATCCGTTGCAACAGTATCCATCCGGCAGCGATCATGACTCCCATGTGGGACGCCATGCTGGGCGAAGGCGAGCAGCGGGAAAAGATCATCAAATCTGTTGAATTCGGTATTCCGCTTGGGCATTTTGGCGATCCCATCGACGTGGCTTACGGAGCGCTCTATCTGGCAAGCGACGAATCGAAATACGTCACCGGCATAGAGCTGACCATCGACGGCGGAATACTGGCCGGCAGTGAGGCTTCGCCGGAGTGAGGTGGAAGAAATTAAGTAGCTGGGTAAAGGTTCCTTGATCCGCACACAGCGTGTCGGGATGATTTAATGTCTCGCTAAATTGATACTTTTTTTCCGATCCTCGAAAAAATATCGCAGCCCAGCCTCAGTTGACAAAAAATTAATATCCCCGGTACAGATCATTTTTCACATTGGGAAAATAAAAGCAGGTGATGTTTAATTGTCATTTGTAATTACCTGCTTTTAAAGGGCTTCAGGCACAATTTGTCCTGTTCCAAAAGTTTTTCAACTATCTTTTCAACTGCTGTTCCTTACGATCCGGTTTTAAAATAAAATTCCAACCCCGGTGTATCGCATATTTGATTAGTCCGAATAAATCAATATATTTAATACTATTCCCTCCCGCCGGTAGTACTGAACAATGAGATTGCCCACACTTTCAAAGTTTGATTTCCAGGAAAATACAATTGGCTTTCAATTGTCTTTTTGATATAACCCAAACATATTCCTTACACTTTGAACATGATGCAAATGAGAAATCAAAAGTACGTAGAGGGCATGTCCGGAGGACATCGCAGTAAAAAAGATTATCGCTTACTGGTTTTACACGCCGGGAAAGTCATTTTTGAAGAAAAACCCATCACCACATTCCAGGCCAGGGCGCTTGCCTACTGGTGGAATTCCACAACGCCTTACGGGGTACAAATCTGCAGACACAAGGGAAAACGATAACCCTGGTCTGAACTCCTGTCTGGTATTTTTTGGGGTAGAAGCCTTCTGCAAGCTGCTTCGCTATTGCGATTGTCAGAAAAGTTGTGTACACGCCTGCGCCTCAAGTTGCCGCCGGTCTGCGGTAAATAAACCAATAGATCATACCTACGAGCAATCCGCCGCCGATCACGTTGCCGATGGTGACGGGGATCAGGTTTGTAAAAAAGAAATGATGCCAGGTGAGTTCTTGAAAATCGGAAGCCACAACGCCGGCGGTTTCCCAAAATTCCGGCGCTGCAAAATCCTTTACTACCAACGCCGCCGGAATAAAATACATGTTGGCGATGCTATGTTCGAAGCCGGAAGCAACGAATGCCGTTATCGGAAAAATGATCGCCAGTATCTTGTCGGTCGTCGAACGTGCGCTGAAACACAGCCACACCGCCAGGCACACCAAAGCATTGCACATCACGCCCAGCGCAATGGCCTGAACAAATCCGAGCCGGCATTTTGCCTGTGCGATTTCCAGCATATTGACGCCGACTATTCCATTTCCAAAAGTGTATTGCATTGTCAAAAACATAAAAATCGCGGTAGCTACGGCTCCCAAAAAATTTCCCAGGTAAACCAGGCTCCAGTTTTTCAATAACGAACTTGTTTTTACCTTCCTCGCCGCCCATGCGATGACGATGAGCGAATTGCCGGTGAACAACTCGGCTCCCGCAACGATCACCAGTATCAATCCCAGACTGAACACCAACCCGCCCACAAGCCTGATGATCCCAAACGGCCATTCGGGTTTCAACCCTGCCGTGACTACCGTATAAAAAACGGAGCCGAGTGCGATGAAGGCGCCGGCGAGTATGGCCAGCCACAGCACCTGCAACCAATGGAGTTGTAATTTGGATACGCCTGTATTTTCGGCCTTTCCCGCCATTTCAGGGGGCATCAGGGCATCGAAGTGAAGCCATGATCTTTTGGATTGTTCGTTTTCTGTGTTCATCATCGAAAGCAGTTCGGATTTGATATGCAACTTAAAAAAATGTGTAGCCTTTTTTGCAATAAAACGGGGCATCCCGTTTGTTCAGTTAGATGGTATTTATTGCCGTGAAGACACGAAGACAAAAAGCTAAAAAACTTTGCGCTTCGTGTCTTTGCGGCATTTTATTTTTTCTTTTGTGATTTTTTATAAAAATATAAAACGGAAACGGAAAAACGGCTTCAAGCCCGAAATTAGCTTTAAGTATCAAAAATTCCGGGAGCTCAAATTCTTGAAAATCAGGTTTGAAAACAGTGTGACAGCTCTGAAAAATCGCTCCGAAACATATAAAGGCATTTAACAGAATTTTAATACGTAAGGCATCATTCTTGTCGTTTGAGAAAGCATATATTTGTTCACAAAAATTATAAAATGAAAAAGATCAGCGTATTACTTTTAACCTTTACAATGTTGGCTTCCCTTTCCGCTCAGAACCTTGGAGGGATGCTCAAAAAAGCGGAAAAAACCCTCTCCGGCGGGCTTTCACAGGAAGAAGTCGGAAACGGCCTCAAAGAGGCATTGAATGTCGGAGTAGGAAAAGCGGTAGATTTCCTGTCGGCGGAAGACGGATATTTCAAAAGCCCTTATAAAATCCTTTTGCCCGAAGAAGCTCAGGGCATTGTCGATAAAGTGAAAATGGTACCCGGCTTTGAAAACGTAGAGGACGAGCTGGTTTTGCGGCTCAATCGCGCCGCCGAACACGCTGCCGATAAAGCAAAACCCATTTTTATTTCTGCCATCACAAAAATGACCTTCGCCGATGCGATGGACATCCTTATGGGCAACAAAGATGCCGCCACCCGCTACCTCGAAAAAACGACCCGGACACAGCTTTTCAGCGAATTTATGCCGGTGATCCAAAAATCGCTCGACGAAGTGAAAGCCCGTGAATACTGGCGCTCTGTGGTGCAGGCATACAACAAGATCCCGCTCGTCAAAAAAGTCAACCCGGAATTGGACGAATACGTTACCAACAAGGGGTTGGATGGCATGTTCTCCCTGGTCGAAAAGAAAGAACTCGATATCCGAAAAAATAAATCTTCAAGAACTTCTGATCTGCTCACCAAAGTTTTTGCGAAGCAGGATTAAAAAGTCTTTTCTACAAGTTTGAAAAAAGGAGTTGTCCCGGTGGATAGCTCCTTTTTTTTGCCTGCTTCCGTCCTATTGCAAAGAACTGCTTTTTGATCCTTGAATTCTCCAGATGTTTCCCTGTTCGGCTATAATTTTGTTTGTATGAATTTGTGCTTTAGCCTGAACATTTTCAAGTAAAATCTATTACTACGGCATCAACAAATATCATTTTTGAAAATCGTCAGACGATGAAAAAGAATTTCATGTTAAACCGGCTTTCTACATTGTTTTTATTTTTGAGCATGTTGACAGCAATCCACTCAGGCACCTGCCAAAACCTTATGATCTCCATTTCAAATATCCAATCTGTAAAAGGTAACATCCTGATAGCCGTTTATGATATTTCGCAACAATTTCCAGGAGATGATACCTTTGCCTGGGCTATTGAGCCGGTAACGCAAACCGGATCGATGACCGTTTCCATCAACAACATACCTTTCGGGAAATACGCGGTCAGTGTATTCCACGACGAAAATTCAAATGAAATCCTGGACAGCAACTTCCTGAAAATCCCAAAAGAACCTTACGGTTTTTCCAACAACGCCCGCGGGCGTTTCGGCCCGCCGGATTTTGAAGATGCATTGATCGATTTCAAAGACATTCAACAGGTTTTTGAAATCGACTTGAAATGACATGATGAGTTATCTATAACCTGAATTATTTGCATAACATCAGGCTCATTTCCTGCCAATTGAGGTTTCTTGAGTAATAAAGAAAGACCTCCATCCAATCAAATCAAATCTCGTTTCAATCAACCACCATTGATTCACTAATTGTTTTAGGCTTTTATTTGTATCAAACAGATATTTAAAAACCTAAAAACGCTCTGTCATGAAAACATTAAGTGCAATTGAAGTTAAAAACAAGCTTGAGCGAAACCCCAATGTTCACCTCATCAACACGCTCAGCGCTGGAAATTTCAGGAAAGAACATATCCCGAATTCTTTGAACATCAATTCGGTGGATATTACCAGACTATTATTTGAAAAAGACGAAGAGATCATCCTTTACTGCGCCGATGTCAACTGCATGACCAGTTACTATGCTTACTTGCATTTGGAAAAATCAGGGTATAAAAATATCTGGAGATTTGCAGGCGGCTTGCGCGAATGGTATGAAAAAGGATTTCCGCTGGCCTCGTAACTCCGAAAGTTAGAAACCATGAAAACAACCATAGCCGTTTCCATCCCTGCATTTCCGGTTCTCCTTTTGCTGGCGATTTCAGTTGTTCGTTTGGAATATCCCCTGAAAACGAAATACAACAAAGCCACTGAAAGGCTGATCCGGAATTGCGGGTTGGATTTCGAAACGGAGGCACTGGTTGTAAGCCCAAGTTTAAATTTTGCAGAAGCTCAATACACCTCCACAACCATTTCCACCTCCACAGCCATATTGAATGGCAACGAACATAAACCCACCGCAGAACGGGCGTGTTTTCCTCGTTCTCCAAAGACTTCTACCATCAGATCGGAAAAGCCATTGACTACTTTCGGATGGTCTTCAAATTCGGCGGTGGCATTCACCATTCCGGTGACTTTCACGATCCGCTTTACTTTGTTCAGATCGCCTGTGTAGTCTCTGAGTGCGGCCAACTGACTGATGCCGGCCCGTCGCGCTGCTTCGATCCCTTCTTCCAGGCTCAGGTCTTTGCCCAGTTTTCCTTTGATGTAATTCCCTTGATCATCTTTCGGGCCTTTTCCGGCAAGGAAAACCAGCTTACCGCTTTGGACAGCGTTGACGTAATTGGCTACGGGAGGGGCATTTTGCGGCAGGTCGATCTTCAGCGCCTTGATCCGTTGTTCCACATCATAGCCGCCCGAATGGGATTCCATGGTTTTCGTTTCGATTGGCACTTTTTGATCGGGTGAACAGGCAAAACATAAAACGATGCAAAGCAATGTGAGATGGTGTTTCATTTTGTAAAAGTTTTAAGAAATGAAGGTCATAAAAGTAGCGAGATTTTTAATCGCTATAAAGCCGATTGTAGATTCTTTGCAAAAACCATTAATTTGGCTATGTTATCAAAAAAAGAAAAACAATGAACGAAAAATCTGTAAACGAAGGAGCAAATACCATGTTCGATCTCAGTGGCAAAGTAGCCGTCATCACCGGGGCGAGCAAAGGCATCGGCGAGCGCATAGCGCGGGGACTGGCGTCGTTTGGCGCAAAGGTGGTGGTCAGCAGTCGCAAGCAGGAAGCGGTGGAAATTGTAGCCGGGGCTATGCAAAAAGACGGCCTGGACGCCACCGGAATCGTATGCCATGTGGGTGATGAAACCCAGCGCAAAAACCTCATTGAACAGACGGTCAGCCAATTCGGCGGCATAGATATTCTGGTGAATAACGCCGCGATCAACCCGGTTTACTGCCCCCTCGTCGAAGCCGATGACGGGCTTTTCGACAAGATCATGGATGTCAACCTCAAGGCTCCTTTCCTGCTCGCCAATCTTGTGCATCCCATTATGAAAAAGCGTGGCGGCGGTTCCATCATCAATATCGCCTCGGTCGAGGGCTTGAAACCATCGTTCGGGCTGGGGCTATACAGCGTAAGCAAGGCGGCGCTCATCATGCTGACCCAAAACCAGGCTAAGGAGTGGGGCGCTGACGGCATCCGCTCAAATGCTATCTGCCCGGGAATCGTGAAAACCAAATTCAGCGCTGCGATCTGGCAAAACGAAGCCATTCTCCAGCAAATGGAAAAACAGCTTCCCGCCGGAAGGATGGCACTGCCGGATGAAATGGCCGGTATCGCTGTATTTCTGGCTTCCGGCGCTTCGAGCTACTGCACAGGAGGCGTTTATACCGCCGACGGCGGACACATGATCGCGGGGTGATTATTGCCAGCCAGGAAGGTAGAAAGAAGGACGCAGATTTTTTAAGAATTTATAAGATTCATTATGTTTTGGGAGAAGAATTTTCAAATAGGAAACACTTATGCGGGAATCAATTACAAGCACTGAATTTTTTAAAACATCATTCATCATAACCCTCTGCGTCCTTCTGCCTGCCTGTAAAACTTCGGCAGACAGGCGTCAATTTGGTTGAGAAATGTTTTAGACGCAGATTTTTTAAGAATTTTTATGATTCAATTAGTTATGGAAAAGGAAAATCCAAATTATCTCCACACTGGTCTTACAAAAGAGATCATAAGTTGCGCTTATTATGTTCTTAATTATTTGGGAAGCGGTTTTTTGGAAAGTGTTTATGAAAAATCAATGGAATTGAGATTGAAGCAACTTGGGCATTTCGTGAAAAGGCAAGAACCAGTTAAAGTATATTTTGAGGAATCTTTGGTCGGAGATTTCCGGGCAGACCTGATTGTAAACGATTTGGTCATTGTAGAGTTAAAAGCTGTTGAAGAATTGCATCCAATCCATGAGGTACAATTGGTAAACTATTTAAAAGCCACAGAAATTGAGGTCGGATTATTAATCAACTTTAGTGAAAAACTGACTGTTAAAAGAAGGGTGTACAGTAACAGTAGAAAAATCAAAGAAGGGAGAATTCCCGATGAGCCTGCTCAACCATAACCTTTCATAACCGTTCTGCGTCCATCTGCGTCCTTCCGAATGTGGAGAGGTGAATGACGCAGAAAGACGCTGATTTTTTTAAGATTGATTATGTTTTTATTTTGATACATAAACAGAATATTTGAATAAATACATTTATGAGAAAATCGACTACAAACACTGTGTTTTTTAACTCATAATTCATCATAACCATCCGCGTCCCTCTGCGTCTAAATAAATAAAAATGCCCCCTGCCCACACAACTCCAATTGAAATTAGCCACGAAGCCGAAAGGATTTTCAGGCTCCAATCTGCCAACAAGCAAAAGATCGCCGCCACTACCGCCAGCGAAAGGAAAAGGAAATTGCGGCTTTTGGCAAAGCTCGTTCTGAAATACCGCGATGAAATAAAAGAAGCTTTGTACAAAGATTTCCGCAAACACGGAAACGAAGTGGATATGACGGAGATATTTCCGGTGCTCACCGCGGCCAGGTATGCAGCTAAAAACCTCTCCCGCTGGATGCAATCCCAATCCGCCGATACACCCTTCCCCCTGTTTGGAACAAGCTCCTGGATACATCACGAACCCAAAGGCGTGGCGCTGATCATGTCCCCCTGGAACTTTCCCCTCAACCTCACCTTCAGCCCCCTGGTCTCGGCCATTGCCGCGGGAAACTGTGTGGTTCTCAAGCCCTCTGAGCATACGCCGAATATCTCGGCATTGATGAAAAAAATGGTCAGTGAAATCTTCGAAGAATCGGAAGTGGCGCTGATAGAAGGCGATGCCGAAGTAGCTACGGTATTGCTAAAACTGCCTTTCAACCACATCTTTTTTACAGGCTCTCCCGAAGTGGGGAAAATCGTGATGGTGGCGGCTGCAAAAAATCTGGCTTCCGTAACCCTTGAGTTGGGTGGAAAATCTCCCGCGATCGTGGATGAAACCGCTAACCTGCAGGCTGCTGCCGAACGGATTGCCCTGGCCAAATGGGTAAACGCCGGTCAGATGTGCGTTTCGCCCGACTACGTGTTTGTTCATAAAAAAGTGATGGATGGTTTTGTGGAAAACCTGAAGGCCGAGACTCGTAAGATTTATGGCGATAACATTTCGGAATCGGATGCTTATGCCCGGATCGTCAACCGGAAACACTACAACCGCCTGAAGAACTGGCTTGGAGAAGCATTGTCCAAATCCGGTGAATTACTTTTCGGCGGACAAAGCAACGACGAACAGTTGTTTATCGAACCAACCGCGGTAACAAAGGTGCCGGAAGATACCGCACTGATGCAGCAGGAGATCTTCGGGCCGGTGCTGCCCCTTGTAGCTTTTGAAAATGCCGCTGAGGTGATCGAAAAGATCAATGCCGGAGAAAAACCGCTTTGCCTGTATATCTACAGCCGCAACAAAAAAAATATCGACAGGCTCATCGCCGACACCCGCGCAGGCGGCACTTGCATCAACCAGTCTGCTGTCCATTTTTACAATTACAACCTGCCATTCGGCGGCATAAACCACAGCGGCATCGGGAAAGCGCACGGCATTTACGGCTTCAAGGCTTTTTCCAATGAAAGGGGCATGCTCCGCCAGTGGTCGCCCTTCAACACCGCCAGGCTCGTCGCGCCGCCCTACGCTGCCTTCCAGCGCAAGGTCATTAACCTTCTGCTAAAATGGTTTTCAGCTTTTTAGGTTGGTGAAGTATGCTTTCAGACTGTGAGAAAGTGAAAACAATGAAGGATGTTTCCAATCCTTTTCTGACCAGGCAGTTGCAAGGCCGCAGAAGAAAACCCACAACCCAGGTTTTGCAAAAAACCAAATTCACTCCACACCTGAATGATACTTATAGTCCGTAGCCTTATAAACATCTTTTGACAAATTTTACACTCAAATTTATGATGAAATGGGAACTTCCTATTCAAATCAGGACAAGCTACTTTTAAAAAAAGTTGGCAGTCAAATCAAAGCTTTGCGGATAAGTTCCGGATTGTCGCAAGAAAAACTGGCTTTTGCGTGCGAACTGGACAGAACTTACATCGGCTCGGTTGAAAGAGGTGAAAGGAATATTTCGGTTCTCAACCTCTGCAAAATTGCCAAAGCTCTTGATGTTCCTCTATCTGGTTTGCTAAACTTTTAAGCATAAAAAGAGATTTTAAAATCCCACCAAAATCTCCTAAATAGTCCGGTATCTGATAGCGCTTACTGATCCCAAAACAGAAATCATTTCAGATCATGTTTTTGTGCCATATAATTCAAAAGCGGTGTTCAACTTGAATATGCAGAAAAAGATCAATTGATTGGTGTGCCTTTGTGGGAATTACAAGTTTCAACAAGTGATTTTGCCATAATGAAAAATGATTGCAGATGAGCGTAAATAAACGTAACTTCTCGATTTTACGGAACTGACTTACAGGTACAAGGTTTATCTAAATAAAAATTTTTAGCCATGAGTATTTTTCAAATCCAAATACCAGACAACGTCAATATCACTGACTTTGAACTAAGAATGTTAATTGCGTCAAAGTTGTTTGAAAGTGGCAAATTAAGTTCCGGTCAAGCATCGGAGATCGTAGGCATATCAAAAAGAACTTTTATTGAATTGATGGGTAAGTTTGGCGTTTCGCTGTTTGGGTATTCTTATGACGAACTTGAAGAAGGTCTGGAAAATGCCTGAAAAAGTGATCATTGCGGATTCAAGTAGTTTAATTGCTTTGAGCAATATTAATGAATTACAAATTCTCCAGCAGCTAGATATACTTGTTCACGGATAAACCTGCCTCTGGCCGCGCGCCAGCCCACAGGTGTTTATCTGATCCAAATAAAAACGGATAAAGGAATCATCACTAAAAAACTGGTGGTGAATAAATAACAACCACCGCGTTCTAAGCTCGACTATATCAAATCAGGGAATCACTTCACGGGCGAAGAGTATCCGTGGTTTCCAGTAACTTGAGGCCGATACATTTTCAACGATCACTCCTCTTGAAGAGGTACTGTGGATAACTTCTATGCCTTTGGAGGAATTGGAAAGGATAAGCGCAACATGGTTGATCTTTCCGCGCTTTCCGAAAAATAGCAAGTCTCCGCTCTGAGCTTTTGTCAGCGGGATTTTTCTGCCTGTGGTCGCCTGCCCTTGCGAACTGGCCGACAGCATGATATCGAATTTTTCAAACACATATCCCGTAAACCCGGAACAATCAAATCCTTTTGGGTTTTTGCCGGCATAGCGGTAAGTTGTCCCGATGTATTTTTTCGCATGTGCGGTGATATCATTCCGGAGCCTGTACTCAGCGCTGCGTTCATGCTTCAGTGAATATGATCCGGAATGACCATTTTTTGCGGAGGGCGGGCGGTAATCCACCGTGCTGCATGATGTAAAACAAAAGGAGAACCCAAAAATAAACAATATAGATTCAAAAACATTTTTTACCATAACGACGCTCATTATGAATTCGAAAAACAATCCGTTGTAGTTGGTTAGTAAAAAAGGCTATGTAAATTGTAAGCTGGTATAAGCGATTGGAAATGTATGTTCGTTTTTTCTTATACTGCAAACAAAGCATGGGGTTTCATTGGGAGACGATTAAAAACGCAAGGGGTGTCGTTAATATTTTTGTAAAAATGCAAGGAATTGGGGAATGGGTTAAGGTATGTGGAGTTGATTGAGTTGATTGAGTTGATTGAGCCTTTCCCGACAAGTCGGGGTTGATTGGGTTGACTTGTAACTTGTAACTTGCAGCGCTACAACGTAGCAAAACCCGGACAGCCAATTACATATTACCGACGAATTTTATGAATAAAATATACAAAGGAATTTTTCTGGCTATCACAATTACACTGACTTCCTGTTCGGTCAGCAAACACCTCAAAGAAGACGCACGGGTACATGCCAAAACCCGGATACACATCAAAAACCCCGAACTCGTCAGCGACCTGAAAAAAATGGAAAACCGGACGCTCCAACTCGCACAGCCAAAACCGGCTACCGGTTTTACAAAATGGCAAACCAACCTGTACAACCGCTTTTCGGGAAAAGTGGAAAGAGACTCCAGCGGCCAACCCAAAGGCATCAGGGGCTGGGCAATGCGCAATATCGGCATCCCGCCGGTGTATTACGAACCACGGAAAGTAAGCCTTAGCAGCGCCCGCATCCGAAAGTATTTCAACGACAACGGCTACTTCGGTACAGTCGTGCAGGCAGATACTACCTTGAAGAAGAAAGAAGTAACGGTTAATTACACGGTCTGGCCCAAAGCGCAATACCAGGTTCGGAATGTTCATTTTCCGAAAGACAGCACGGAACTTTCCGAAAAATTATTCCGACCCAAAGAGAAAAGCATGCTGGCAGAAGGTGTTCCTTTCAACCAGGCCGATCTGACTGCCGAACGCAAAAGGCTGGCTACGCTGGCCAATAATTCCGGTTTCCTCCACGTCGCGGAAGACCATTTTTATTTTTTCGTCGATACGGCGCTGGGCAGCCGCCAGGTGGATATTTACCTTCAGGTGAAACAGCCTGATGACAGCCTCGTCTTGCAACCCTACCGGTTGAAAGAAAATATCGTATTTGCCACGTATTCGTTGTCGGCAGAATCACCTGAAAACGATACGGCTGTTTTGGAAAATTACAGGATCATCCAAAAAAATGAGATCATTCGCCCCAGGGTCCTGGCAGGGATCATCGGTCACAAAAAAGGAGAACTGTACTCCCGGAAAGCGATGGACGATGCGCTCACAAGGATACTCGACTTGGGGTTATTCAAATTTGTCAACCTGAAGATCGAACCGGAAAATACGGATACTTCACAATGGTTTAACGCCAGGTATTTCCTTACGCCGGGCCTGATGGAAGACGTTTCGGCAGAGTTTGAAGCCATTTCACGCTCCACCAGTTATCTCGGAATTGCATCGACCCTCACTTATTCGCATAAGAATATTTTCCGGGGAGCGGAGCGGCTCGACCTCAGCCTTTCGGGAGGCATCGGTACCCAAACCAACACCACCGGCAACCTCATCAACACACTCGACGGCGCCTTCGAAGCAAGTTTGACCCTGCCCCGGCTGATCATTCCTTTCAAATTGAAAAGCAATATCGGGGCTACTATTCCGAAAACGCGCATCAGCGTTGGAAGCGATTTCCAGCAGCGGCTCGAATACTACACCGTCAGTTCATTTTTTGCAAAATTCGGTTACGAATGGGCATCCACCCCGACACGGCGCCACCAGCTTTACCCCATCAACATCAACCAGTTCCAGGTGCGGAATATAACCGATGAAATGCGGCAGTTATTCACCGAAAACCCCAGGCTCGAAAGGACGTTCAGCGATGTTTTTATTCTGGGACTTACTTACAATTTTACGATCACTACTCAAAAGATCAACGCATCGCTTCCTTACATTTTCCTCCGCACGGGTTTTGAATCTTCGGGCAACCTGCCAAACATCATTATTGCCAATTTTGGCCGGCAGGATGAAAAACCGTTCCGGATCATGGGCGCTCCCTACTCTCAGTTTGTTCGTTTCGACGCCGATTTTCGTTTTTACATCCCCCGGAAAAAAAGCATGATCGCCACCCGCTTTGTCGGCGGTATAGGCATTCCATACAAAAATTCAGAGCTGCTCCCGTATATCAGGCAGTATTTTGTCGGGGGGCCGAGCAGTATCCGCGCTTTCCAGTTTCGGGCTTTGGGGCCGGGAAGCTACACTTCTCCATCTGCCAACAATATCGACCAGACGGGCGATATTCGTCTCGAAGCAAGCGTTGAATACCGCTTTCCATTGATCAGTTACCTGAAAGGTGCCGCATTCCTTGACGCCGGAAACGTATGGCTGATCAAAGACATTGAAAACGCACACCCCGGCGGGGTCTTCAAATTCGACGGATTTTTCAAAGAGATTGCGCTCGGCACCGGACTGGGCCTTCGGCTGGATCTGAATTTCCTGGTCGTAAGGCTGGACATGGCTTTCCCTTTGCGGAAACCATTTTTCCCGGAAAACGACCGCTGGGTGATCGAAGATATCAATTTCACCAGCAAAGCCTGGCGCAAAGAAAACCTCCAATGGAATTTCGCCATCGGTTATCCGTTTTAGGAGAGGGGTCTTGCTATGGCAATGCCGGGTTTTTGCGCTGAAAAGGGATGATGAAATTTCAAAATTGTTGGTAACGAATCAGCAAACTATTAAAATTGCCCGTTCAGCAAAAAGTTGCGTTTTTTATTTCCCGCAGATACCGCTGATCTGCGCAGAAATGTGATAATCCAATCTGCGCAGATCAGCGTTGGGGCATTTTTTTCTCTCTCACAGAATTCACAAAAAGGCACAGAAAGTGAAAAACGCTCTGGTTCTGTGGTGTTAACGCCGTAGGCGTCACGAGTTCTTTGTATTCTGTGAGCTTTTTTTATCTCACTCAGAGGTGGAAAGCATGCAAAATTTTGCTTTTCGTATCTAAAAATCAGGTTGCTGAATAGTTGCAATTGTTGTAAATCCAATCTCGAACCCCTGAAAGTGTAAAATGATTGTAAAGCGGTTGCAATAAAACGCTGTATAACCCCGAAGGGATGAAATGGTTTCAACCATTTTCCACCTTGCTGAGCAGCAGTTACATCAAAAATTGACAAATCCGAAAACGTTGATCTGATCTCTGCCTCCGATTTCAAAAAACTGGTTCATATAACCCAACTCGAAACGAATATTTTCATTCAGGGCAAAACCGAGGCCGCCATACAGCCGGTTGCGGTCGAAAACCCTGCCTTCTGTATTCAGGAAGATTTCGTTGTACAGCGAAACGTAAAAGGTGTTCGCGGCCAGGGTTGCGCGATTGATACCGATATTCAATGCCAGAAAATAGCGGAACCGGAGCTTGAAATTCTCTTCTATAAATCGTTGCTCAAAGCGATAGCGATGCTGTACCGAAACCCTGTCGATCTTTTGCCTGGTGATGAATTGCTGGAAGATCCTGTGCTCCTCCACGGATGTTTTTTCGTCAGCGTTGGGAAGGTAATTTTCCGAAAGGATATAGCCATAACCCAACAGGATATTGTTGTTGTTTTCCGTCAGGTTGAAACCTATCCCTGTCCGGAGGAGCAATTGTTCGAGATCGCCCAGGGCGTTGTAATTCCGGTGCTGGATTTCGTGGTGCCAGTTCCATTTTTCATTGATCTTTTTATTGCCCAAATAGATCAGCCAATTGCCCAGTTCGCTGTCCTGGCTATGCATTAAAAAAGGAAGGTTTAAAAAGAATAGCGCGATTACAATTTGCTTCATAATCAATTTTTCATTTTGTAAAATTAGAACTTATCGGGGATGACAGTTCATCGACTATACCACTTCACACCGCAACAACGGCTGCCGTTTTGTATAAAAAACTAAGGACAATAAAGCACCAAGCTTATCCTGGTTTTGTTATTTTTTGAAAATAAAAAACACCGCAAGTACCAAAAAAATGAATCCGATAAAATGATTCATCCGGAAGGATTCCGTTTTAAACACAATGATAACAAAAAAGGTAAAAACAACCAGCGTGATCACCTCCTGGATCACCTTGAGTTGCCAGAGATTGAAAGGCCCGCCGTTTTCATGGAACCCGATCCTGTTGGCCGGAACCTGGAAGATATATTCAAAAAAGGCAATGCCCCAACTGATGAGGATCACCGAAAACAGCCCCAACTTGCTGAAAAAATTCCATTGGCTGAATTTCAAATGACCGTACCACGCGAGCGTCATAAAAGTATTGGAAAGCAGCAGCAGTAAGATGGTCAATACTCCTTTCATAATCGGTGAAAAATGGTTGAGAGTGGGGAAATGTTATTTTTCAGGAATGTTCCGCAATCGTTTTTTCGATTTCAGGAAAACGTTCAAAAGGCATCGCAGGTTCGTTTTTTAATGGCAAAATTTCAAATCTTCATCACCAGGCTCCTCGCGATTTCCATTATTCTCTCAAAGCGCTCCTCGCGTATTTCATAAAACAGATTGCTATAAATAGCCTCTTGCATGACCCTGTCTCCAAGTATCAATTGAAATTGTTCAATTAAGTATGGCTTTACATCCATCGGTGCTTTCCACAATTGTTCAACAATATCGATTCGATTGTCCAAAACATAGACGATATCTTCAAAGTCATGGCTGGTTCTAGGGTCTTTGGCGCCCCTATCATTATAAGCTGTGAACTTTGAAGCCAAAAAATATGGCAGTGGGAGGATTTGGACCTGTTGTTCTTCCACCGCTATTGTTTCTCTTCTTTCAAATCCGGGTGCAAACCAAGGGTTAGAAGGAGCCCAACCTATAGCTTTAATATTCATTACATCTACTTTGATGTCCTCGTAACGGAAACGACAGATCACATCGTCTTCCGCTGATTGTATAAAACCTCTCTGTACCAGTTCTTCTCTTATGGCTTCCAATTCACCCAGCGTAGCAATGGCCAGGCTTATGTCCACATCTTTTGTAGGGCGTAAATCATCCGCAGCAGGGTCGTTGATGTAAAAACTTACCGTTGCACCGCCCACAAACACCACCTGTTCATTCACTGCTCCCAGCGCCAAAGCGATTCTACGGATAATTGTCCGGTTGATGATGGTATTCTTTAACATATCCTGCTTTTCAATTCCTCAATGGCCAAATTTTTCTCGCGTACCCGGCCCACTCTGACGGCATCAGCCAAAGCCAACAGCGCATACAGCTTTTCATCCGCTATGGCCGCCTCCGGCACAGTAGCAAACAGCGGAATAATTCCGTGCCCTCGTACATGACCTTTAGCATAGGGCCATACATAATCTTCACTACTGCTTATTGCTGTATTTAATGGCGGAGCCGAATGTGCTGTAGGTACACCTCTTACCACGGCACCGGGTTTAGCCGGAAATACCACAGCCAAACCATATTGCAGAAAGTCCATAAAAGCTTGCCGCATCACTTTTTTGCCACCGGCATCCAACAAACCGGCATACTTAGAACGTGCTACCGACTGGCTCACCTCACTCTGGCTCATTTTGAGTGACTGTGCAAGGGGCATTTGTTGCCAATTATCGTTATCGAGCGCAATGATCTTGAGTAAAACCACCACATCCTGCGGCTTCATTCCGTTTTGAACCTGTCTCATCATTCTTTATTTTATCGCGTATTGCAATATGCAATACTAAGCCTTTGACCTTTTATAATCAACCATTCTGCTTTATTTATCGCATATTGCGATAAGCGATATTAGGAAAAGTGATTTTCGAATCCGGGGATAATAAGGGATTTGGATTTATCCCTTACTATCCCCTATCATTAACCCAACCCGCCGGGCGCCCGGCTATGTTTGGGCAATTACATGTAAAAACATCGATGACTACCTTAGAAAACCGTCCGGAAAGAGAGGATAAAATTCCTTCCCGGAGCCACGATGCCAGAGCTGTATGGGCGGTAGCGGCAGTCGGTCAGGTTTTCCAATCCTGCGCTCACAGAGATCGCATCGCTGATTTTGTGCATGGCTTTGAAATTCAAGGTGTACCATCCGGGCGACCAGGGGTTGCCGTTTTCATCGATGGCGTAGATCTCCGGCTTACCCTTTTCTTCTTCAGGCATATTTTCAAATTTTACCGCTCCGCTGTAAACGGCGTAAAACTGAAGATTGAGCCTGCCGGAAACGTAGGTCAGCCGCGAGGTTCCAAACCAGGGAGCGGCATGTCGTGCGGGGCTGGTCTCGCCGTTGTCGAGTTGTTCTTCTCCGGCCTGGTAATTGAAATCGGAAGTAAAACCAAAACCTCCGGGCAGCTTGATCTCAACACCCGCCTGTATCCCAAAAACCGTAGCAAAGGCAGCATTCTGAATAGCCTGCACCCGGCTGAGTGTGCCGTCGTAAATGATGCTGTCCCGCCCGTTGAGGGTGTAATCGCGCCGCACCATTGCATTTTGCAGCCAGGTATGAAAAGCGGTCAGGTCGATCTTTACGGTTTTACCAAACACTTTGGCGATACCAATCTCCGCATTGTAGGCGTACTCCGCTTCGAGGCCGGGATTCGGAACCGTAACAGCGCCAGGCTCCGAATCGAACACTTTCCCCAAATCATCCACATTGGGCGCCCGGAAGCCCGTCGATCCCACGACATTTACCACCCAATCCTCCGAAGGCCTGTAAACCAAACCCAGACTGCCACTTATTGCGCCATCATTAATTTTGGCTGTCGTAAACGGAAAATCGTAAAAAGTGGTGTCGAAATTTGCGTCCAACAAAAACCGGCTGTAACGGACGCCGACATGCAGCACAGCCTTTTCGGATAGGTCGAATTGCCCGGAGAGGTAGGCAGCATAGGTTGACGAGGTGGATTGCGGATAGCGCGAGGGGCCGGGCATCGTTTCGCCGGTTTCAATGTCTTCGTCGGTTCCGGTGGAGTTCACATCATTCCGAACGGCTTCCAGGCCATAGAAGAACTCCAGGTTTTTTCCAACAGCTTTTTTGAGATCGAGGTTGACAGAATAAGCGTCCACCTTTTCAGACCGGATATGCCGCTCCGGGTGATTGATGTCGCGATCAATACGGCTTTCTTCAAAAACCTGCTGCGCCAGTCGGATGGTCATTTGATTGTACAAACCACTGTTTCCTTTATGGAAAACATTGAGGTTGTTCATCAGCCACTTTTGGGGGCCGTAAGACCATTCGCCGTAGCGCGGCATCCCGTTCCGGTAGCGGATATGCCGGTCGTAACGGGAATACTCCGAAGTTTCGGAAAAATGAAAGCCATATTGGAAATCCCAGTTTTTATTGGGTTTAAACCGCAGCTTTTGCATCATGTTGATTTGCGAATAGGCCGAAGGCCGCTGCACTTTCGGGTCGTCGTTGGCGATAAGCACATCGGCGCTGTCCTGACGCTGCACGTAAAATGGCCGGAGGTATTCATCGGGGCCATAGCTTCCCATGCGCAGATCGCCGAAATCCCAGTAGCTAAAGCTACTGACCATCGCCCATTTTTTCCAACCAGCATTGAGGTCGAAATGTCCTGCTTTTTCATGATTTGCAGAAGCAAAACGCAGGTTCGCCTTTCCGATGATGAGTTTTTCTTCAGAAACAGAAAGTTGCGGCGTCAATGTCTGAAAATTCATCACCCCGCCAATGGCGTCGCTGCCGTAGATCACTGATCCCGGGCCGAAGAGCACTTCCGTTTTTTGGGTGGCAAAAGGATCGATATTGATGACATTCTGGATATTTCCGCTCCGGAAAATTGCGGTATTCATCCGCACACCGTCAACGGTATAGAGCAGCCTGTTGGTAGCAAAACCGCGGATCATCGGGCTTCCCCCACCTTGCTGGCTTTTTTGTATAAAAACCTTTCCGGAAATACCGAGCAAGTCTGCTGCCGTTTGCGGATTTTGAAGATTGACCTCCTTTGCGGTAACGCTGGTGATCTGAAAAGGTATGCCGGAGGGATGTTGGCTCCATCGCGTAGCAGCCACCACAACGCCTTCCAGTCCAATAGTCGAGGGGATCAACTCAAGTTGAAATTCCAGAGAATCCAATTCCGCAAAGCTGCTGACAAGGGGTTGATAGCCCAGCATCCTGACCTCGATCCGCGCAGCATCCCTGAAGGCCGAAATATCCGCCTGACCTTTTGCATTTGTGGTGGTAAATGCCGGGGGCGATTCGCTCGTGAGACTCACCAGTTCGATGGGGTCGCCTGTTTCGTGATCAGTTATGGTAATGGTTTGAGCAATACAAACAGAAGCCATACCCAAAAAAAACCACGATAACCAAATTCTATTCATTTTGATTATTTTAAAACTTATCCTGTGTTGCGGATGAGAAAGAGATCAGACTTCAGACAATAGACATCAGAAGCCTAATAGAATCCCGCTTAACCAGCGGGAAACCAGCGGGATTCTCTTAGGTATTTTGGCGTTCGCGCCCTTCGCGACAAGTTATGGTGTTTTGGTATCTGAAGTCTGGCCTCTGAAATCTCTAAAAATTCTGCTTCTTCAACTGCCCGATGATAAAATCCGAAGTTCTCCAGGCCAGAGCAAGGATCGTCCAGGTGGGGTTTTTATCAGCTTGCGAAACAAAAGGCCCGCCATCTACCACGAAGACATTTTTCACATCGTGCAATTGCTCAAACTTATTTGTCACGGAAGTATTAGGATTGTCGCCCATGCGGGTAGTGCCCACTTCGTGGATGATCCTTCCGGGCGCTGCAAGGCCGTAGTCTTTATCTGCTCCGGGTTTTTCACCCATCAGTTTTCCTCCCATCGCCGTCAGTATCTGTTCAAAAGTATCGTGCATGTGTTTGGCCTGCCGGCGCTCGTGATCCGACCAGGTGTAGTTGAATCGAAGCACGGGGATTCCGAATTCATCCACGACATCGGGGTCGATCTCACAGTAATTGTCTTCGCGGGCAATGCACTCTCCGCGCCCTGAAATTCCCATAAATGCGCCGTAAAATCGTTTGACATCCTCCCGCAATTTATGACCATAGCCACCTATCGTTCCGCCGATATGCTCGTTCATTTCCGAAACGCCGAAACCAAACCCGTAAGAAGGCATCCCGAGGCCTCCCCAGACTTCGAGGTGATAACCTCTTGGAAAATCCAGCTTTTTATTGTCGAGCCACCAAGGGGTGTAAACGTGCATTCCGCCCACTCCGTCCTCGTTGTACATTTTGCGGTTCATTAGCTCCGGGATAAAAGCGGAGCGGTAGGCGCCCGTTGAATCGTGCAGGTATTTTCCCACCAGACCGCTGCTGTTACCCATTCCATCGGGGTGGTATTTGCTTTTTGAGTTTAAAAGTATCCGCGCTGAGCTACAAGCGGAAGCAGCGAGCACCACTACCTTTGCATTCAGTTGGTACTCCTTGCGGTCTTCCTTATTGATATATACAATGCCTTTGGCTTTTCCTTTGTCGTCGGCAACGACCTCACGCACCATGCTGTTGACAAAAAGATCGATCTTACCGCCATTTTTCTGGGCAGGAAAGATCAGGCAGGTTCCGGATGAAAAATCGGCATATACCGCGCAAGCTCTGGCACACTGGCCGCAATAGAAACAAACGCCTCTGTCTTTGTTGATCGCTTTGGTCAGGATGGACAATCTGGAGGGGATTACCGGGACGTTTACCTTTCGGGCGCCTTTGATGTAATATAACTCGTGCAACCGCGGCTTTGGCGGCGGCAGGAAGAAGCCATCGGGTTCGTTGGGAAAATTTTCGCGGCTGCCAAAAACCCCGATGAGTTTATCCACCTTGTCGTAATAAGGTTTTACATCTTCGTAGCTGATAGGCCAGTTGTCACCAAGACCGTCTTCATCTTTTCGTTTAAAATCTCTGGGACCGAAACGCAGCGAAATGCGCCCCCAATGATTGGTCCTGCCACCGAGCATGTGCGAGCGGAACCAATCGAATTCCGTTCCTTCGACGCGCGTATAAGGTTCTCCCTCAATCTCCCATCCGCCATAAGCGCTGTCGAAATCTCCGAAAGGACGCACTGAGCTGGCGCCTCTTCGCGGCGATTCCCAGGGCCATTTCATTTGCGTTTTCTGTGCAGGATCTGCGGGATCGAAGTATGGGCCTGCTTCCACAATCGCTATCTCCAGGCCTGCCTCCGCTAACACTTTTGCTGCCATGCCCCCGCCAGCGCCTGAGCCGACGATACAGACGTCGTAGGTTTTTGTGTTTGTTTTGATTTGCATATTGAGATTTCAGAGTTAAGATACAAGACACTAGACTGTAAATAGCCTATGAAAATGAATGCTGACCCCTCTGCCCAACTGCCATCAGGCAGGCGGGTTTATCCGTGAACAAGTATAAAATACTTTTCAGCAATAGCAAAAATGGTTGAAACCATTCCACCTTATTATATTCCCAATTATCCCTTTCTATCTATTTCAAACCCCGAAGGGGTGGTATACATTTATAGAAACCCAATCAACACAAATATCCGAACCCCGAAGGGAGTGGAATAAATTTTCAAATCCGCAATCCGATTTATTTTCCATAAAACTAACCGGTTTGAAGTATAAAACAGCAAAATCTTTTTGAAAAATTAAAATGACCTGAGTTATGGATTTTGTCAACTCTAAAAAAATGGTTTTCAAAGAGTTTAAAAATGATTGAAACCAATATGTTCCTGAATTGACAAACAAGTCCGCTCGAGTTGTGCGACCCCGATGGGGTCGTTTATTGTTATTGCTGGATTGTCTTTCTAACGAACTACGACCACGATGTGGTCGATCTTCATAAGAATA
>CAZKDA010000031.1:26375-30613 GCA_964551455.1 uncultured Saprospiraceae bacterium | reverse complement strand
CATCGAGACGCAGCGCGAGGTGGTAAAGGAAGAGCGGCGTCAGCGTTATGAAAACCAGCCTTATGGATCGTGGATGCTGGAAGCGCTGGCACGGGCATACACGGTTCACCCGTACCGCTGGGCGCCGATAGGCTCGATGGAAGACCTGAATGCCGCACAGGAGGAGGATTATGTCAATTTTTACAAAGATTTTTACGTGCCCAATAATGCGGTGTTATCCATTGCCGGCGATCTCGATATCGAGGAAGCCAAACAAATGATCAACAAATATTTCAAAGACATCCCGAAAAGCAAAAAACCGGTTTACCGTCCAAAGATCGTGGAGCCGCCTCTCGCTGCGGAGATCAGGGATACGATATACGACAACATCCAGTTGCCCGGCGTGTTCCAGGTGTACAGGATACCGGCGCAGGGTACGGACGATTTCTATGCGGTCAGCATGTTGAGCACTTTGCTGGCCGATGGGCAAAGTTCGCGGATGTACAAATCCATCGTTGACGAACAGCAGAAAGCCGTTGCCATCGGCAACCACCCTTTCTCGCTGGAAGATCCGGGAATCGCTATCGCCTACGGCATTGTCAATATGGGGACGCCTCCCGAAGCACTGGAAGCGGCGATGGACATGGAGATCGAAAAGATCCACAACGAACTGATCGGAGAACGCGAATTCCAGAAACTCAGAAACAAGGTGGAAAATGATTTTATCACGGCCAACAGCGATATGCAAAGCATTGCGGCGACCCTGGCGAATTACCACATTTTCTTCGACGACGCCAACCTGATCAATACCGAGATCGACAAATACCTGGCAGTCACTCGCGAAGATATTCAAAGGGTTGCGAAAAAATATTTCCACAAAGACAACCGCGTTACGCTCATTTATCTGCCGAAACCGCAAAATCCGTGACGTATTAGTGGTTAGGGGTTTCCCGATTTCATCGTCCCGCTTTTTCTCGAAAAAGCGGGATTCGCTGCGAAGTGGTTAGTGGTTAGAAATTGGAAACCGGAAACCGGAAACCGGATACCGGATACCGGATACCGGATACCGGATACCGGATACCAAAAACATGAGAAAAAAATTCCCAAAGTATAATTCAAACAATTAATGAAAATGAAAAATCTATCCATAATATTCAGCTTACTAGCGATAGTGTTTTTTGTGCAATGTTCACCGAAAACCTCTGAAGTTGCAAAGAAAGGCCAGGAACTCAAAACTACTCCGGATGAACCCGTACAGCAGGAATCTCTCAACGCCGATTTCAGAAAGGCTATGCCCGAACCCGGCCCGGCTCCCGTGATCGAGATCGGTAGCTACGAACAATTTGATCTGGACAATGGCCTGAAAGTGATCGTGGTGGAAAACCACAAGCTGCCCCGCGTTTCCTTTTCGTTGTCGATCGATATGGGGCCGTTCAAAGAAGGAGAATTTGCAGGGCATGCCGAGATGGCCGGACAATTGCTCAGCGCCGGCACGAAGTCGAAAACCAAAGCCGAGATTGACGAATCCATCGACTTTATGGGCGCTTCTTTGAATACCAACTATCAGGGTATGTACGCCGCTTCGCTGCGGAAACATACTGAAAACCTGTTGGAGATCGTGTCAGATGTGCTGTTGAATCCTGCATTTCCGGAGGAAGAGTTTGACAAAATAAAGAAGCAAACGATTTCCGGGCTGGTTTCTTCAAAAGACAATCCCAACGCTATAGCTTCCAATGTTTCTTCAGCTTTGCGGTATGGCAAGGATCATCCTTACGGCGAGATCACTACGGAAACAACCGTTGAGCACATCACGCTGGATAAGTGTTTGGAGTTTTATAAAAACTACTTCCTTCCGAATATTTCTTACCTGATCGTTGTGGGCGACATCACTGCTGCGGAAGCAAAACCCATGATCGAAAAACATTTTGGCAACTGGAAGAAAAAGGATTTTAAGAAACTAACTTTCCCTGCGCCGCAAGCGCCTGCAAAACGCTCTGTCGATTTTGTGAACAAAGCCGGAGCGGTGCAATCGGTCATCCGGGTCACGTATCCGCTGGATCTCAAGCCCGGCGCTGACGACGAGATCAAAGCCAGGGTGATGAACACTATGCTTGGCGGTTATTTCGCCAGCCGCCTCAACGCCAACCTTCGTGAAGACAAGGCTTATACCTATGGCGCGAATTCTTCGCTTTCTTCCGACGAAGAGATCGGGCATTTTACGGCAGCCGCCAGCGTTCGCAATGAAGTGACCGACAGCGCGATCGTCCAGTTTTTGTACGAACTGGAAAGGATCCGCAACGAAAAGGCCGATGAGGATGAATTGAACCTCGTAAAAAATTACCTGTCGGGAAGTTTCGCTCGTTCGCTGGAAAACCCGCAGACCGTTGCAAGGTTTGCCTTGAATACTATCCGTTATAATCTTCCGGATGATTACTACGCTACCTACCTGGAGAAGTTGAGCGCCGTGACCGCCGACGATGTTCGGAATATGGCTTTAAAATATATCCATCCCGACAAGGCTCATGTGATCGTGGTTGGAAACAAAGATGAGGTTGCGGAAAAGCTGACGCCTTATGCTGCGGATAAAAAACTGAAGTTTTATGACAATTACGGCGAACCGATTGAAACGAATGCGGTGATGCCTGAAGGGATGACCGCTGAAAAAGTAATCGAAGATTATCTTACAGCATTGGGAGGAACGGATAAACTTAAAACTGTCAAAAGCTTATCCACTGTCATGTCTGCTGATATGCAGGGCAGAAAGATGAACATGACCCTTCATCAGGCCGAAAACAAATATGCCAATATCGTGGACATTGAGGGCATGGGCGAAATGGGTAAAGAGGTTTACAACAATGGCAAAGGGCTGGTAGCACAAATGGGCCAAAAAATTCCTGTTGACGATGAACATATCAAAGGCATGGAATCTTCCAGCTATCCTTTTGTCGAATTGAAATTCGAAGAGTTGGGGTATAAAACCGAGCTGACCGGAATTGAAAATATCGAAGGTACGGATGCTTATGTCGTTGCGGTGGAATCTCCGACAGGAGAAAGGAAAACCCATTATTTCGCCATGGAAACCAGCCTGAAGATCAGAGAACTGGAGGTCAAAGGAGCCGGAGAAAGGACGATCACCAGCATTTCAGATTATTCCGATTATAAGGAAGTAGATGGCATCATGTTTCCACATACTATGACTATAACGGGCATGATGCCTATGCCGTTGAAAATGGAGGTGGTTGAAATCCGGGTCAATGGTGATATCGATAATTCGATTTTCAGCGTTGGGGATTAAACTGTGGAAATTTAGAACCACAACAGGACACAACAGGACCTGTCTGCCAACAGGCAGGCACAACAGTTATTCCTTTCCCCTTTTATTCCCTTTTCCCGACTTCTTCGGGATCCGAGATGTTTCTTTTGTGGTTAAAAAACCACTTCATCGCTTAAACTTCGGTTGAAACTTGTTTTAGAAAAATATTCTCATTACGTTTGTAATCAACGGACTACCTACAACAAATTATGACGAGTGTACAAATAAAGAAGGAGTGCCACACCGCGCTCCTTCTTTGTTTTTTATCCGGGATTTCAAATCGCCGCTAAATCCTCCCAAACCGCTTTTCAATTCCCTTTTTTAACTATTTTTGCTCACGATTAAACATTCAAAAAACTGAAAACCATGATCCAGGTTTTTGTAACGGGAGGAACTTTCGACAAGGAATACAATTTAATCACCGGCGAACTGTATTTCAGGGATACGCACCTCAAGGAAATGTTCGAACGGGGAAGAAGCGCCATCGACATCGACATCAAAACCCTCATGATGGTGGACAGCCTCGAAATGAATGACGACGACCGCAGCATCATTGTCCACAATTGCCGCAAATCTAAAAGTAACAGAATCATCATTACGCACGGAACCGACCGCATGGTCGAAACGGCAAAAGTGCTGGCTGAGGCAAAAATCAAAGATAAAACCATCGTGCTCACCGGCGCTATGATCCCTTACGCTTTCGGCACTTCCTCCGACGGTTTTTTCAATCTGGGCAGTGCGCTGGCATTCGTACAGATACTGCCCGTCGGAATTTATGTGGTGATGAATGGCCGTTACTTCCAATGGAATAACGTGAAGAAAAACACCAGAACCGGAAACTTTGAGGAGATCAAAGCCACGGATTTGCAATAATGAAAGCGGATTATTATTCACAGGAAAAAGCAGAAAAGACAAGCACAATGCGGAATTGGCAGTTGTTTGCTAA
>CAZKDA010000031.1:18280-26275 GCA_964551455.1 uncultured Saprospiraceae bacterium | reverse complement strand
TATTTTAGTATTATTGCACTCCTGTTTATTGGATTTTGATCTTATATTTGATCGACATATTTAAGTTATAGTACCAATATTGATTATTTAGTTAAGATGAAAAAAAAATTACGCTTGCTATTTGGTTTGTTTTTCCTTTTGAACATTGCTCTTGCCCAGGATACTGAAACAGAAAAGGATTTTTATGATCTGAGTACCGTCAGACAGTTCAATATCATTTTTGAACAACAAAACTGGCCTGACCTGCTGGACTCCATGCGTATCCACGGCGACGGAATGCTGATCGGCGATGTGGAAATTGAAGGCAAAACCTACCAGAACGCCGGAGTTCGCTATCGTGCCACGAAAGGTTTCAAACCCGGAGCCAAACGCAACTCACTCCACATCAGGCTCAATTACATCAATAAAGATCAATCTCACAAAGGATATAAAACCCTGTTGCTGTCCAATGCACTCCGCGACCCCAGCATGGTGCGGGAAGTACTCGGATACGAGATCGCACGAAAATACATGCCTGCACAACAGGCCAATTATGCAAAAGTGGCCGTCAACGGAAAAGATTATGGGCTGTTTGTCAATATTGAGGCGGTTGACGATCAGTTTCTCACAAAACATTTTGGATCACCTTCCAACACTTTTTTCAAATGTACCCCCTTGCTCGACGATGATAAGTCAATGCCGGAGGGTTGCAAAAAAAACCTGTTTGCTTCTTTGGAATATGAAACCAAAGCTTCTTGTTATACCCACAATTTCCAAATGTTGTCTAAAGAAGGATGGGATGATCTGATCGAAATGACCAGGCTGCTCAGCGAAGACATCGATGCCTTGCAGGATGTGCTCAACATTGACCGTACACTGTGGATGCTTGCGTTTAACAACGTCCTCGTAAACCTGAACAGCTATACAGGCGCCAACAGCCAGCATTATTATCTTTATAAAGACAACAACGGGCAATTCAACCCGATCATTACCGACCTCAACTTTGCTTTCGGAAGCCTTAAATCAATTGGCAGTGGCTCGGATATCGATCCGAAAGACCTCTACCGCCTGGATCCGCTGCTACATGCGGACAACCCCACAAAGCCGCTGATCCACAAACTCCTGGCTAATGAACTGATTAAAAAAATCTATCTCAACCATATCCGAACCATCGTTTTTGACTACTTCGAAAGCGGCAGGTATGAGGAATTAGCCAACCAGTTTCAGGCTTTGATCAGACCCTATTTCGAGCAGGACCCTAACCGGGAGTATAACATGGAGGAATTCGATACAAGCCTGACTACTACTATTGGCGAGAGAAGCAAGATACCGGGCATTGTGGAACTGATGTCGAAACGGTCAAAATTTTTGAAAAAACATTCCGGCATTTCGGTGATACCGCCGGAGGTTGAATCTGTGGTTGTTACAAAGAGAGCCAAATTTTCCAATGAGATCATCAAGGATTTCAACATCGTGGCAAATGCTGAAAACCGCGCAAAACGCCTGGTGGTTTATTATCGTTTTGAACCCAGCCAAAAGTTTGAAAAAGCTTTTATGAAAGATGATGGCACCCAGAATGACGGCACCGCCGACGATGATATTTTCGGTGTGACTATCGTCCCCAAAAACGGCGAAACCACCATCGAATATTTTATACTTTCTGAAAATGCCGCCGCCGCAAGCTTTACGCCTGCCGATTATATGTACAAACCTTTTATGGCCAATTTGGAAGAACTGAATCGTTAGCTTTTAAATGAGGGGTGGGCTTAATTATTTTTTGGGTTCGAAAATACAATTTTCCCTGACATACCTGTCGGGGCGAAGGCACAAAGGGCACGAAGTTTCATCTCAGTTTTACAGCATTTTGCAACACACAGTATGAGCTTTAATGCAATATTTTTTTTTTGAACCATACATTGCTTTGAGCCTTTGTGTTTTTGTGGCAAGTTAAGCCCACCCCTCAGTTTTTTAATGTAGAACGGACAATTTTTTCTGAGCCGGATCGGTTTGATTTTTTTTTTGAATATAGCGTTGCGCAGGAACTTCTTTCTCAAACATATCAATACAATATGAGCAGGAATCTTATATTTCCTTTCTTTCTCTTAATTGCGTTTTCCCTCCAGGCCCAAGGGCTTTATGATATTGAAAGGGTTGTGGAGGTCAGGCTTACCATTGATAAAAAAGACTGGGATCAGTGCCTCGATTCCCTCAAAGAGCTTGGAAACGACGACCGGATCATTGGCAAAGCCGTTGTCGATGGCGTGGTTTACGACAGCGTGGGCATCCGCTACAAAGGAAACAGTTCCTATTTTAATGTCCGAAATGCAGAATCTTCAAAACTGCCCTTCAATATCAAGGCGGATTACATCAAACGCAAGCAAAACTTTGCGGATAAAAATGAAAAATATGAGTCGTTAAAACTTTCCAATATTTTCCGCGACCCCAGCTTCATTCGTGAAGTTTTGGCTTATGAGATCGCCCGGAAATACATGCCGGCTCCGAGAGCCAATTTTGTCAATCTTTACATCAACGATAATTATCTCGGGCTTTACAACAACTCGGAATCAGTTGACAAGGAATTATTGAAAAATCATTTTGATTACAAAAAAGGCATCCTGTTCAAATGTGATCCGATCTGGCATGCTTCAGAAACTTCGGAATGTCCTAAAGGCGATCATTCCTCCCTCATGTACCTCGGTGAAGATTCCACCTGCTATTTTCAGTATTATGAAATAAAAACCGATTACGGCTGGAAGGAACTGATCGAACTGACCAGAACGCTCAACAAAGACATTGAAAACATCGAAAAAGTGCTCAACGTCGATCAGGTGCTGTGGATGCACGCTTTTAATAATGTGATTGTAAACCTCGACAGCTATACCGGCAGGCTTTGCCACAATTATTACCTGTACCGCGATACTTATGGCATTTTTCATCCCATCGTTTGGGATATGAACATGGCCTTCGGAGGCTTCCAATACGATGGCACCGGCCCGGCGCTTTCCCGCGAAAACCTGATCGAGCTTAGCCCTTTTGTGCATTATAAAGATCAAAATGAAAAAAGACCTTTGATCACCAACCTGTTGAAAGTTGACCTTTACAGGAAAATTTATATCGCTCATATAAAAACGATCCTCGAAGAGAATTTTATCAGCAAAGAATACCTCAAAAGAGCCGAAACGATCAGGAAAATGATCCTGCCTTTGGTCGAGCAGGACAGCAACAAACTTTATTCCCTGACAGGATTCAAGGAAAATTTAGACAGCACTTCATCTGTTGGAACGACCAAAATAATCGGGATCGCCGAATTGATGGAAGCGAGAACCGAATACCTGAGCAATCATCCTCTGTTCAGCCGTCAGGCTCCGGTGATCTCAGCGGTGAAGCATGATTGTCAGGAAAAATCCAATGTGATCAGCGCAAAAGTTGAGCATGCAGAAAAGGTATATTTGGCGTATCGCACCAATAAATACACACCATTCAAGCGAATTGAAATGACTGACGACGGTTTGACCGGCGATGATATTCTCGACGATTCCATTTATAGCGTCCGTATTGATAATTGCAGCGGCACGGAATATTACATTATCGCCGAAGGGGACAAAAATGCCGCGCTTTCACCCGCCCGGGCTTCATTTGAGTATCATGTCATTGAATAATTCATGGGCGTTTCATTATATTTGGAACGCGAACCAAATTTATTTTCAATGAAAGTTGAAACCGTTGTCGAAATCGATAAGCCTCCGTCTGATGTTTATGATTTTATCATGGACGAAGAAAATTTAATTCTCTGGATCAAAAATTTTGTCAGGATTGAACGCATCAACGGTGAACCAGGTCAGGTCGGTTCGATTTCCAAATATACTTATGATGAGAATGGGCGTACCGTTGAATTTATTGAAGAGATACTCGTCAATGAAAAAGACAGGCTGCTCAAAGGCGTTATGCGCAACCGTTTTATGGAATTGACCATCAGCAACTCACTCCAACCTGTTGCAAACAATAGTACAAAACTGACTGTGGTTTCAGCGTTTCATACAAAAAACTATTTATACAAATTGCTCCTTTGGGTTTCAAAAAGCAAAATTGCCAGTCGTCAGGCCGAGGATATTTATCGACTGAAAAAAGCAGTTGAAAAGCTTTCAGAAATTGAATAACTTGCCCATTGATTTTTAAACCGCACAGTTACCCCATTTATAGCAGTTCCCACCGTTTTCTAAATTTCTTTGAGTACCGTGATACTTACCTCAATTCACTAAAAGTGGTAATATTTTTGATTTGACATAGGTTAAGACTGATTCTAATATTTTGATACCTCATCATTTAAAAACGCCTGAATTACAGTAAATTCCAAAAACATGAAAAAAATTATTTTACTTTTTGCATTAGCTGGCTTCTTGTGGGTTTCCTTCGCCTCCGCTCAAAGCCCCGACCGGCCAAACAGTATCTACGCCAAAAAACTCTGGATCGATCACTATACTCCGCCAACCGGGGAACTTGCCCGTTTTGCCGATATCACCGATGGCTTCGAATTGGCTTATTTGCGCAATATGAATCCTTATCTGAATGCCGTTGTTCCGTTGAAGCTCGGTGTGTTCAATGTGCCAAATGATGAAGACAACCGCACTTTTGCTTCTTTCGACTTTTTGATGCAGGGGCAACTGTTCAAAGAAGACAGACCCATTATTCCATATATATTCGCCGGTATTGGTTCCACTGCGGTAGATTTCAATTCCCTTGATTTTCAGGTTCCTTTTGGAGCTGGTTTGAATTTCCGTGTTAGTAAAGCCGTAGTCATTAATTTCCAGGCAGAATACCGAATGCAAATATCCTCCGGAACCGATAATATCCACTATGGCCTTGGGCTTGGGTTCATGCTCGGAAAAGAAGAACCCGTCGTTGAACTTCCGCCCGATACTGACAAAGACGGCGTAAACGACATTGACGATGAATGCCCGCAGGAACCCGGAACTGCTGCTATGAAAGGCTGCCCCGACTCCGATGGCGATGGCATCCGCGATAAAGATGATGATTGTCCTTTTGAATCCGGACCTTCATCCAACAACGGCTGTCCGATACTGGATTACGACAACGACGGCTTCCTCAACGACGTCGATGAGTGTCCGCATACGCCCGGTACAATCAATGGTTGCCCCGACTCTGACGGCGATGGCATTATGGACTCGGAAGACGATTGCCCCAATTCTCCGGGTGAAGCCAGGTTTAACGGCTGTCCTGACTCTGATGGCGATGGCATCATCGATATCAACGATAAATGTCCCAATTCTCCGGCTCCATATTCTGCCGATGGCTGCCCGACGATCAAGCAGGAAGACAAAGATGTATTGAACTATGCTTTGTCGGCCATCCAGTTTGAATCCGGGAAGGATATTTTGAAAAAGGAATCTTACCCGGTACTCGATCAGGTAATTGAAGTGTTGGGTCGTTATCCCGATTTCAGGTTGGAAATTGTAGGCCACACCGATGATATTGGCGCAGAAACCAACAACCTCATACTCTCACAAAAGAGAGCGAAATCCTGTTATGATTATATCATCTCAAAAGGAGTAGAATCGATGCGGGTAGGTTATAGCGGCGCCGGAGAAAGCAATCCGCTTGTTCCTAATACTTCTGCACAAAACCGCGCAATAAACCGAAGAGTGGAATTTGTTTTATCTCCTTTATAAAAGAAAAGTGAATTTTCATCTATACAAAAGGGTTTGTCCGGTTTGGACAAGCCCTTTTTTTTCAGCAAAAAGTTGGTGTCCGGTTGAAAATAGTATTCGAGAGGCATTCATAATTTGCCACGAAGACACTATGCCACAAAGAAATTCTGCGCAACTAACATTATGGTGTAAAAGTGTAAAAAAATCCATTTTGGTAAAACGGTAGGCTATTTTTTCAAATCCGCAACTCACATCAACTATATGCCTTAAGCGCTGCTATCTTATGTCTGCTGTCTGATATCTACATTTATTACTTTTTATAATTTTCGTAACCTGAGTTTTGTAAATTATTGACTTTTTTCAACACCTCGTCAGCCAGGTTTTGTTTGAACCTTATCATCCTTTCCAGTATTTCAGCATCATGGCTGGCCAGGATCTGAGCGGCGAGTATCCCGGCATTTTTTGCACCATTGAGCGCTACGGTGGCCACCGGCACTCCGGAAGGCATCTGGAGAATGGACAATACGGAATCCCAGCCATCAATGGAATTGGAAGATTTTATCGGCACCCCGATAACGGGCAAGGGCGAGATGGAAGCCACCATACCCGGCAAATGTGCGGCACCGCCTGCCCCGGCGATGATCGCTTTAATGCCGCGCTGGTGAGCCTGTTTTGCAAAATCGAACATGCGTTCCGGTGTGCGATGCGCCGAAACGATCGTCAGCTCGAAAGCGATACCCAGCTCTTTTAAAACTTCTGCTGCCTGGCTCATTACCGGCATGTCGGAGTCCGAACCCATGATAATGCTGATTTTTGGATGATCCATTTGAAACTTGAAATTTTATGCAATGATGCGCATTGTATTTTTAATGAAATTAGCCTTTTCTTTAGCTTTATCCAAATCGCGGTCAACCACAGTCACGTGACCCATTTTTCGAAAAGGCTTGGTGGTCTTTTTGCCGTAGATGTGCAACTTGGCTCCTTCGACAGACATACATTGCTCAAGCCCTTCATATTTAGCAGATCCTGAAAAACCAGGTGATCCCAGCAGATTTATCATTACTGCCGTGCTGACCATTTCAGTACTGCCAAGTGGCAAATTCAGTACTGCCCGAAGTTGTTGCTCAAACTGGGAAGTGATGCAACTGTCAATAGTGTGATGGCCGCTGTTGTGTGTGCGCGGAGCGACTTCATTGACCAGCAGGTTATTGTTATGATCCAGGAAAAGCTCAACAGCCAGCAGGCCGCACAGGCTGTATGCTTCGATGACACGAGTGGCCAGTTGAATGGCATGCCGGCTGATATCTTCTGAAATGCTGGCTGGGCAAACCAAGAGTTCGACGAGATTGGCTTCCGGGTTGAATTCCATCTCAACCGGCGGAAAAGCAGCAACCTGGCCATTTTCATTTTTTGCAACGATCACGGCAATTTCTTTCCAAATATCCACCAGCGATTCTACAACTGAAGCCGTATCCATGAGTTTTGAAAGATCGTTTTCACCTTTTATTACAGCTACACCACGACCATCGTAACCGGCTGTTCGCGATTTTTGTACAAATGGAAAATTGATCCTTTTTTCAATGATGGCCTGTAAAATTTCTTCTCTGCTTTCATACAATTCAAAGGCTGCGGTCGGGATATTGTGTTGGGTATAGAATTGTTTTTGTAATCCCTTGTCCTTGATGATGTTCAAATGTTTAGGCGAGGGATGGATGACAATGCCTTCGTTTTCAAGCCGCATCAGCGCTTCCGTATTGACGTGTTCGATCTCTACGGTCAGCACATCGACCTGTTTCCCAAAGTTGTAAACATCATCGAAGTTGTTGAAATCTCCTTTTACAAATTTTGAGCAAACGGGAGCTGCCGGAAAATCTTCCGAAGCGTCAAGTATCCAGGTTTCCAACTGCCAGTTTTGTGCTGCCAGCGACAGCATTTTGCCCAACTGTCCGCCACCTAAAATCCCAAGCTTGTAGCCGGAATTGATGAGTTCTTTCATAGATTTTGTTCGCTTATTTTAAAAGGACGAAAATAATAAAAGGAAATCAGTTGAGAAGATGAGACAGGGTTTTTATTCAAAATTCTGTTTGGTACATAGAGTATATCCCGATACGCTTTGCTATCGGGATTAGTTCGACTAGGCAGTTCCGGTCGCTATGCTTCTGGAAGTACAGTCTCACTAATTCGACTAGGAGGTTCCAGGCACTTGCGTTTATGGAATTATCGCTTCACATCCCGATACGCTTCGCTATCGGGATTAGTTCGACTAGGAGGTTCCAGGCACTTGCGTTTCTGGAACCTCAGTCTCACTAATTCGACTAGGAGGTTCCAGGCACTTGCGTTTCTGGAACCT
>CAZKDA010000031.1:2885-18180 GCA_964551455.1 uncultured Saprospiraceae bacterium | reverse complement strand
CCTCAGTCTCACTAATTCGACTAGGAGGTTCCAGGCACTTGCGTTTCTGGAACCTCAGTCTCACTAATTCGACTAGGAGGTTCCAGGCACTTGCGTTTCTGGAACCTTCGCTTCACATCCCGATACGCTTCGCTTTCGGGATTAGTTCGACTAAACAGTTCCAACCGCTTTCGCGTCTGGAACTGTAGTCTCACTAACTAAAAAAAAAGCCCCCCACCACCGAAGCGGTAAGAGGCCGTCCCAAAAACTGATTTTAAATAACTTTAAAACAGCTTTTGTTTTAACACACAATCACCTAACTCTTTGATCCTGTGTGGACCATTTTCTTTGTCATCGAACCTTTAGAAGTTTTTAGTTGATAATAATACACGCCGCCGGTTCGCAAATCGCTCTTGCTGATGGTTACTTCGTTAAATCCGGTTGTAAAATCTTGTCGGATTTCTTTCACCATTCGTCCCGTTACATCGAAGATGCTGATCGTTGCTTCTCCTGTTTCGGGCATACGGAAAGAGATCGTGGTGAATTCATAAAACGGATTTGGTTGGTTTTGGAACAAATCAAGATTATTGCTTCCGGATGAAAACCTGAGTTGCACAGGCAGTACTTCGCCGTTTTGATTGTATGCTTCCGCAATGGTCAGATCTGACGTTATACTGAGTAATTCGCTTAATCTGGCATCTTTCAATGCTGTGAAACGCAAGGTGAAAATTGTTTGATCGTCACTCAGGGTTTGAGGCTGAAAGTGATGCCAGCTCGCTGTGATCATTCTTTTGTCCAGATGGTCAAACCCGAAGTTTTCTGTACTCAAGGCTTCAAGCTCTACAGTTTCCAATTGTTGGAAGTCAAGTGAATTTTTGTCGAACCGGAGGGTAAACTGGAATCCGTGCAAAGGCTTTATCGTCTTGGATTTTATTTGAATATCGTAGGTTTTTCCAGCTTCGATGCGCTGTTCCGCAATTTCAAAAACCAGGGGATCATTTGAATTTCTCGAATCGGGATCTTGCAATTCGGATGGATTTACAGAGCCATTCAAATCACCGATTTTTACACCGATGAAATTGACAATGACATCTTCCACCGGATTATTTATGCTAAAGACTTCCGGAAAAGCTGTTTCAAAAGGATTTATAGGGTTAGGAAAAACAAAATCAGCATGAATGAACCGCCATGATGTATTGTTTGAAAATTCGGGCATGACAAAAAGGATGAGCTTCCGCAGTTCCACCATGTCAAGGGTGCTAACAGAACCAGAATTATTGGCGTCGGCTGCGATGATCTTGTAAGGAGAATTCAGTGTTTCGATTTGCAGAATATGTTTGCTGAGCAAAACGAGATCGTAGGTAGTGACGCCGTTCAGCGGATTGATATTTTTTTCAGGTGCAATGGTAAAACCTGCCCCAATGGGTAAACCATAAAAAGTATAGTCGCCATTTTCATCGGTGGACACACTGCCTGGGTTGGGAAATCCAGGCGGACTAAAATCAATTCCGACAGTCACATCTTGGACGGGGACGGTGTCTTCCGTTGTAATTTTGCCGGAAATGTTTACACCCTGGATCGGATCGCAAAATGGCGCTATATTATCCTGAACAACAATAGAAGTGGAAACATAATCCCAGTTGCCATTGATATCCTGTATCCAGATGTCCACTGTGTTAGGACCTATGTTCAAATCAGTAAATACCCAACTTGGTTGTGCAGAAACCGGCGGCGTGGTTTGACCTGAACCTTCGGAAGGCGATTGGATCAGCCATTGTGCAATTCCGCAATTATCAAAGGAAGGAGATGACGGGTTGTCAAAATCATTAGCCCAAACTTCAATTTGGCAAATTCCCATTAAATCCACAGCTATTCCGTCCAACACATTGAGCGTTGGCGCTTTACAATCACTGATTATAAAGAGGTATTCGCAGATACTTACATTTCCGCAGCCGTCTTCTACGTTCCAACGGATTTTATGGGTTCCCAGGGGATAAGTCCCGCTGGCGTCGTTGGTATTTCCGGTGATGTCATCCGATCCGTCATTGTCGAGATCAATCCAGAAATTATAAACGAGATCTAGGCTGTCGGTACAATCGTCGTTGGCTTCGAGCAACAGGTCGGCAGGGCCTTCTTCACAGTTTTCATCGTAGCTGCAAAATGCTTTGTCTTCACAATCGGTCAGAATAACCGGATCGTCGGAGTTTAGGACTTTGATGGTTTGAACATATTCCCAATATCCTACTCCGGGATTTCCATTATATTGGCACCAATCCACAACCGTCCAGGTTCTGATCACTTTGAGGCATGCCGGAGGAGTGATAGGGAGCACAAGGTCTTCATAAGTAATGCCTACGAGGTCGCACAGATTTTCGAATATTTGCGGCTCGCCGGTAACAGAGGGATCGAGGCCGGGACCACAGCTATTGGTGTCGTAATCACAAGGCCAGATCACCCCGTCATTTGGATTGCTGTTACTGCAACTGGTATCTGTGATATTAAACGGCGTGCTATTGACCACTGAAATGATCTGGGCACAGGAAGCTGTATTCCCGGATTCATCGACGGCAGTCCAGGTTCTAACCACTTGTCCTCCGCCACAATTATCGATATCGACAAAATCAAAATGACTCACCGTTGCACCACAATTGTCAGTGGCGGTGGCCTGTCCGGTGAGGTTCAGGTTCGTGTAATCATCGCTGCAATCCAGGGTTATATTTGGCGGGCAACTGATGGTCGGATTGATTACATCCTGCACGGCAGTTTCTACCATACAAGAATTGATGTTTCCGTTTTGATCCGTAACCTGTAATTCAACCATAACCGTATTGCCTACATCACAACAATAAAATGGTACAAAGGCAGAGAAATTGGTTGCATCGTTTCCGGGGCAGTGGCTGGCATCCATCCTTCTTACCATAAAAGTTACGTTTCCACACAGATCATGGCTTCCATTGTCGAACACCTGCGCTTCAACCAGCGAAGGTGTACTATTGGATAAATTGACGGTGTGGTTGGTTTCGCAGGCAGCTAATGGCGCTACGTCGTCGATGACGGAGAGGTTAGTGGTGCAACTTTGTGAATTTCCGCAATCATCAGTTGCCGTAAAAGTCAAAGTATGATTTCCGATCGGCAGGTTATATAATAAGTTGCCGCTGATATTTCCGGCAGAAGCCGAAAAGGTAATATCAATATTATTGTTTGTACTGCAATTGTCATTTACCGTCGGATTGGGAATGATGAGGCTTCCGAAACAATCGTCATTTCCCGTGCTGATCTGGATAGAATTCTGACAATTGAGGGTTGGGGCCGTTTTATCCAAAACCTTAATGATCTGGTTGTGATTGATGGTTTGAGAAGTACACCAGTCATTGACCGTCCATTGCCGTGTGATCGAGTAACTGTTTTGACAGATCGTAGTTTGCTGATCGGTATAGGTTACGCCAAAGCTGCACACGTTGTTTATTGGTTCACCATTTATTGTTGGAACACCTGTATTTGAAGGGTTTGTATTTGGATTTACGCAGTCGAGCGCTGGTTGTTGAATGTCATCGTAATTTTGCGGAAATACAACCTGGTTTAACCCTGGCCGGGTTACATTGATGATTTGATCACAGGTAGTTGAATTTCCACTGTTGTCCACAGCGGTATAAGTTCTCGTGATTACTTTATAATATTGGCCAAAACAGCCATTTTCGACTATATTTTCAACTACCGTAAGGGTTGGGTCACTACAATTGTCTGTAACCGTAGGCGGATCGACATCATCCGGGTCATCGAGACAGGTGATGGTAACGGTTTGACAATTTAAAACAGGAGGAAGCTGATCGACAACGGTGATCGTTCCCCAGCAAAAGTTGTTGTTTGCAGCATAAACCGAAACCGAAACAGTTTGCCCGATCTGATCGCCTGTTACAAAATTGCCGCCAGTGGCTGCAACCACTACGGTAAACGGCTCGCAGATCGGCTCATAAGTACCTTCCAGAACGTCGTCCGGTTCCACGATTTTGTAACAATCTTCATCAAGCGCTACGAGGATATTATTATTGCAGGCCAGATCGCACTGCGCATTGATGTAAAAAATATTGAAAAAGGAAAAACATGAAAAAAAGATCAGCTTAAGGCAAACTGAAGAAGAGCTTGTCTGCAAAACAGATGTTCTAGTCTCGTTTTTTTTCATGTTAAGAGAATGATTTAAAGTCAGTAATTAACACCCATGCTTTGGGTAATCAATCACGTTTGTGCTAACCTTGCGGGCTAACAAGCATGTGTGGGGGGTAGAATGGTGGTGTTTAGAGAAGCTTTATGCAAAAGCATATCGGAGTTTGGGAAAACTTTTGGGAACTCCTCCTATGGAGTCGTAAAACTCTGGTTAACTCATAGCAGGTTTTCATTGGTATGGTAAAACAAATACGCTCAAATAATGCAATACTTTCAGGGCGAAAACCTAGCCCAAAGGTATTACAAAGTGGCGATTTTTACATACCCTGAAATCGGTATTTTTTATATTAAACTTGCTTGTAATGGCAGGTTTCCTGGCTTAGAGGTAAGACTTAAACGTCAAAATGCCAACCTTTTCAGGGTTGGCATTTTGATACAATTTTCTGAAAAAAAGATCTCAGTAAAATTTGAAAATTAAAGTCTGAAATACTGACGAAATTCCACTCAATCCGCTTTTTCCACATCACCCGAACCCACTATACTCGTACTGACTTTCGGGCTGCCTTTGTACGAAACGTCACCACTTCCGGCTAATGAAACATCCAGATCTTCACTGACATTTATTTTGACTTCGCCCGAACCAGCCACATTGACCGTACATCGTTTTGCTTTCAGGCCGTATGCTTTAATTTCTCCGGAACCACTCAGGCTGATCGAAAGGTCATTACAAGACCCCGCCAATTCCATCTCTCCTGATCCGCCAAGACTGCAAGTGATCTTCTTAGCTTCCACGTCAATATCAATCTCACCCGAACCACCAATCGAAAGATCAAGTTCGTTGACATTTTTGAATTTACCCTCTCCGGTGATCTCTCCCGAACCGCCGACTGCCAGGCTTTTAAGCTCTGACAGGGTAATACGGATCTCGATCTTTTCATGTTTCCTGACATTTTTATCAAATTCAATCCTCCAGGTTCCATCTGTTACTTTTGTTTTGATATTGTCGATTATATTCTGTTGTCCCTTAATTGTGATCTCTTGTTTCGCTCCTTGTTTGATAAAAACGTCTGCGTTGATACCCAGGCCAATTCCTGTAATTGTAGCAAGGTCGATATTTTTGGTAACTTCAGTTCCGGTTCCTGTGATTTGAGCACAGGAGTAAAAGGAAGTAACCAATGCCATCACGAAAAGAATGGTCTTAATTTTTTCGATTTTCATTGCAATGATTGTTTAAAGGTTATTTTGATATTAATACTCTTGATTGCAAAGACAAGCGCAATGACTGGTTAGTTGCCTGCCGGAACAGAAAATCCAAAGTATCTGAGGGCAATAATTTAATACTTCAGTAATTTTTTCTCTCACATGATGCTGGTTTCTGGTTTTCCCGATGAAATCGGGAAACCACTAACCACTGTTTTCACCCAAAAACCTGGAAAACGAACAAACTGCCGAGATACGCCAAGCCGGTCATAAATACGAATTGGATCAATGGCCATTTCCAGCTTTTGGTTTCGCGGCGGGTGACGGCGAGGGTACTCATACATTGCATCGCAAACACATAAAAAATGAGCAGCGACAGCGAAGTCACCCAGTTGTAAACCAGTTCGCCGGTTTCGGGATTTTTTGCTTGCCGCAACTTCTCGCGGACGCTGAATTCGTCGTCGTGGCTGCCGATGCTGTAAATCGTGGCCATAGTCCCGACGAACACTTCGCGAGCGGCAAAGGAAGTGATCAGCGCGATGCCGATCTTCCAGTCGAATCCCAGCGGTTTGATGGCCGGCTCGATGAATTTGCCAATATGGCCAGCATAAGATGCTTCGATCTTTTTTGAAGCCCGCAGGTCTTCGATTTCCTGTTCTGAAAGGGTCTGGGTGGCGGTGATCTGCGAAACTTCTGCCTCAGCAGACTGCATGGCTTTTTCAGGGCCGAAGCTGGCCAGAAACCAGAGTATGATTGAGATCACGAAAATAATTTTTCCGGCTTCCACGATGAAGGTTTTTGTTTTTTCCCAAACCGTATAAAATACATTTTTCAAGCTGGGGCGCCGGTAAACAGGAAGTTCCAGCAAAAGAAAACTCATCTCCTCCGTTTTCAGGATCAGCTTAAACACCCATGCGGAAATGAGCGCCGCAACGATCCCCAACAAATACAAACCCATGAAAGCCAGCCCCTGCATGTTGAATATCCCACCCACAATCGTCGAGGGAACGACAAAACCGATCAGCACGGTGTAAACCGGGATCCTTGCAGAGCAACTGATCAGCGGAGTGACCATGATCGTGATCAGGCGCTCTTTCCAGTTGCTGATCGTGCGTGTGCTCATGATCGCCGGAATGGCACAGGCAGCGCCCGATACCAACCCGACAATGCTTCTGCCATTCAGCCCGAAGCGCCGCATAAGGTTGTCAAAAAGATACACCGCTCGCGTCATGTACCCGGTTTCTTCCAATATCGAGATCAGGAAAAACAATATGGCAATTTGCGGAATAAAAACGACAACTCCGGATATCCCCGCCAGCACCCCGTCGGTCAGTAGGCTCGTCAGCCAGCTTTCTGAAAAGCTTGTAGCGATGAAACTGCCCGCAAAGCCAAAGATCGACTCGATCCAGTCCATCGGATAAGTGGCGAAAGTGAAAATCGCCTGGAAAACCAAAAACATCAAAGCGAAAAAAATGACAGGCCCTACCAGCCGGTGTGTAACGATCCGGTCGATTTTATCCGTGAGGTTTTCATCGTCGCTGCCGGTTTTAGTTTGCACCCGGCGCACGATCGGTTCTATGCGATCAAAACGCCCCAGGGTTTCCACAACTTGCAGCTTCAGGTCGTTCATCTCAGCGGATTCAACCGCGGCTTTGAGCTTTTCCTTTTGATCGGGATCGAGAAAACTCAACCACTTGTAATGATGTGCCAGGAGGAGCTTTTGATAATCGCCTGTGGAGGAATTGTAATTGCTCAAATGGCGGAGGACGAGTTTTTCCGGTTCCGAAAAATTATAAAACGGCTTGACTTTTCTGGCGCCGGACTTTTTTTCCAACATAAGCAAAAGCTGCTCTTTGAGTTCTGTGAACCCCTCTCCTGTGCGGGCGCTGATCTTGATAGCAGGCATATCAAGTTGCACTGCCAGTTCTTCTGCGTTGACCTCGATCTTGTCTTCCCGGGCTGCATCGGCCATATTCAGCGCCAGCAAAACCGGGATGCCGAGGTCATGGATCTGGGTCAGCAGCAGCATGTGTTTTTCCAGTTGAGTCAGATCGGCCACGTACAAAACCGCATCGGGATAATTGACATCGTCCGGGTTAGTGAAAGTATTGACGACGATCCGTTCATCAAGGGCAGTAGGGTAGAGGCTGTAAGTACCCGGAAAGTCGATGACCGTAACCCACAGCCCTTCCGCCAGGAGGGTTTTCCCCTGCCTTTTATCGACCGTGACGCCGGGGAAGTTTCCCACTTTTTGGCGCAGCCCTGTCAACTGGTTGAACACGGAGGATTTACCGCTATTGGGATTGCCAAGCAGCGCGATTTTAAAAGGATGTGGAGGATTTGGTTTGCTCACTTCAGTTCGATAATAGCTGCTTCGTTTTCTCGTATGGCCAATCTATGGGAATTGGTTTTGATGTAAAAAGTACGGTTCCTGTTCGTTTTTCGGATCACTTCTACGGTGCTGCCGGGCTTTAATCCCATGCACATCAGCTTGCCGCCGATAAGCTCATCCGTAAAGTGCGACACCACTCTTCTTTCCCCTTCGATTAAATCTTTGATATTCATATTTGACAAAATCTGGCGCAATTTACACCTTATCCAGATTTAATCTAAATGATTTTTGTCATAATTGGGTTAGGAAAGGGGTTAGGGGTTATACGTCATGGGTTATACGCTATGTGTGATGTGTTAATGGAAAATATCCTCCTAACCTATGACCTATAGCTCATCACCTATTGCTTCTTGCTTATAGCTCATAACTTCTAACCCATGACTTTCTCGCCTTTAATGTGGCATATAGTTGAAAGAATATTGTTTTGGATTGGGGAATTTTGCGATATTTGGTGGGTGGGGGTATTGTAAAAGTATACGTGATGCGTATCGTTTCCACAATTGTTAGCGGCAAGCAGAGAAAAAACGAAATGAAAAAATCAATAAAATCAGAGTTAAATAGATATTTAAAAGAGTTGAGTCGAGTTGGACTGGAAAACGAGATAAAGAAACTCTATTCAAAATTTGGTGAGGTAAAAAAGTATTATGAACTTGAGCTTAGCCAAGACGCCTCAAAAGTGCTAAATGAATTTAAAGACAGAATCAAGAAGGAATATTTTCCGAGCAGAGGATATGGAAGAGCAAGTAATAAAGAAAGTAAAAAAGTAATAACAGAATTCAAGAATATCTCAATTTTTCAGAAAGATGTAATTGAATTAATACTTTATCGAGTGGAAACAATGATTGAATTCACAAAAACTTATGGAGACATTGACGAACCGTTTTATAACTCTCTTGAAAGTTCTTTTAATGAAGCTTGCAAATTAATCAAAGACGAAAAATTAGAAAAAGAATACAGAGGAGAATGCAGAAGATTAATGGCCGAAACCTACTATTTTGGGTGGGGGCTGTACGACGGATTCAAATACAGTTATGACAATAATTTTGTTGATTAATACCTAAATAATTATGGTTACCAGAGAGCAAATTTTGATTAATAAGGTTTTACCGAATTTACCAATAATTGTGTATCCTGAAAGAGAAATATTGCCAAAACTTCGAGAAAACTTTGAAGATGAATCAATAGGATTAAAAACTAAATTGGAAGTCCATTCAATGATAGATATGAGAGAAGAAGGAGGAATTATTTGTGAGATAAGAACAATTGGATTAGATACAGAAAAGGCAAAGCAGGTATTTTTATGTTCGATAACTCATTTTAAAGTAAAAAGAGGAGAACCATTTTATGAAGATTTAGAAAAATACCGAATCAAGAGAATTAGAAGATTAACTCAACAAAATAGAAATAGGTTTTATTGAAAAAACAAAGCCAGCCCCTAACGATGATTATACATAAATGCCAGCGATCCCACCCCACGGCAAACCCGCCTGAACGGAACGGGCAGGTTTGCTGGCACGTTGCATAGCCTATCGTTGTATAGGATTAGACAAAAATTAAAACCATTTCATTTCACTAAATTCTTTAAATCATGAAATACATTGTTTTTACTTTAATTGCGCTTTCCTCTTTATTTTCAGGGTGTAAAAAAGATAAAAGTTGTTTAAAATTTGAAGAAGGAACTTTATCGGGTTTGTGTGGGCGTCAAATTTTGCTTGACAATGGAACTTGGTTATCGCCAACAAACCTTAAGGAATTTAATGATAATATTGAATTTGGAAAACGTCTTCGCATTAGTTATCATGAAGTTGCTGCCTACGATGTCTGCCAGATGGGAATTATTGCTGAAATTGATTGCTTAATTGAGTTGTAAATTTTAGAATTTTGGAATTATTATTTGTCAATTTCTTTTAGGGTAAGTTTGAACTTCTGCCAAGATTGTTGAAGCTTGCAGCTTCAACACAACACGCTACGAATTAATAACTTTCCAATCATAGCCGGTTACTTAGTAAGCGTTTATATCCCTTTGATGATTAGTAGCCTACCACGCCTCCGGCAGTGGCAGGTTCAGTTTATCCATAAGCTTAAACTATCTTCGGATATATTCAATAAAACGAACCTGAATTAAAAGGATTCTCCGATAAGAATATTTGGAGAATGAAGCAGTTTTACGAAACCTACAAAGACTTTCCAAAACTCTCAACACTGTTGAGAGAAATTAGTTGGTCACACAACCTGGCAATATTTTCAAGGTGCAAGGCAATTGAAGAAAGGGAATTCTACCTTAAACTCTCCGCTCGCGCGATCTTTCCAAGATCATGCGCAGCATCCCCAAAGCCTCTGGCCGGAGCGATTTATCCATTGCCTGCAACGCTTTGCGTTGTGATTATTTTGAGCCGACTTTAAAAGCTAAACTTTGCGTATATCTTCCCTAAATTTTTTTAACCTGCAAATAAATTCTATCTTGGCGGCAAAAACTATAGAGCATGAAAAAGAAAAATATCCTCTATCTGTTCTGCCTTATCCTGCCAGTAGTCTGCTTTTCACAGCGGGGAAAAAAATCGAATGAAACCAGCATCTATGTTTCGACCTCCTTCAATTATTACCCGGGCATTGCTCCCTACAAATTTTTAAGCACTTTCGGGGGCACCATCGATGATGATTTGATCTTGAATTTTATAACAAATAACAGCGGCACTTTTACGATTGAAGAGGGACAGTCGATAATCATTGATAGAGGGAATACCAGTGAATTTCCAAGTCAATTGATCGGAATTGGAGCCAGCGTTCAGTTTTTAAAAGATAATGGGTTGTTCCATGAAATTTCTCTGACGAAATTATCTTTTGTAAAATCTTCTTATCATACCGAATTGATTTATTTGGATTCCCTTCATGAAGTAATAGGTAGAGATTACCTGGGATACAAACAAAATGCAGCTGCTTTTGCATTTCGGTATGAACTGGGGCAATACTTCGGCAAAAGGAAAAGTAAGTTAAGGTTTGGAATAAGCGGCGGGATAGAACCCTCCTTATACTTTTACAAAAGAACTAGCCTTTCGATACATGAATATCCCATGAAGGCTAATATTTATACCATCGATCTATCCATCATACCGATGCTCTCTGCAAAATTGTCCAAAAAAATAACACTGGATTTCAAAGTCATATCAAATATATTGCTCGGCGATTTCGGAACCATCATTGAACAAACCCCTTTTGCTTCACTTGACGATCAAAATGGCAAGCGGGATTATAATTTGCCGGAAATAACTATGGCGCTTAGCTTAGCCCTAAGGTACAATTTAAAGGAGCCTGACAGAAAGAGAAGGTAGGATTGAATTTTTGCAATTTAACGATGATGATTTGTTTGTGCTGGTGGGTTACCCTTGCGGTAATTTCACCCCCAAGCCAACACATGTTTTAAATTTTGACATCATACCAAATTTAACCGTACATTAAGTACCTCAGCATAAATAATCGACACGTTTACTTTCTTACTCATAAGTTACGGGGACACTTCAAGCGACCCCGCAACTTAAATTTCAATAGGTTTGAATATTTAAAAAAATGTCGAATATTTTTATTTGCTTACTTAAAACTCAATAAGACCCAAAATACCTCCGGAAAAACCATTCAAGCGAAAGCAATCCCATCAACAGAAAGAAAATCCATTTCAGGTTGATGACCGACCTCGTTTTTGTAGTTTCGTAGATCATGGGCAGCACAGTGCCTTTTTCTTTGAGTTTCGGAGGGATGGAAGCCAGTTGTGATGGAAGGATCAGCTCCCCGCCGTATTTTTCGCTGAGCAAGCGGAGCAGTCTGTGATCGGCTGTCGTTTCGTAAATTTCCAGTTGGATGGGCTGGATACTGAACTGCCCGTCGTAGGACAGAAGCTGGCCGCTGCTCATTACTTCGGCGCGGAAAGTATAGTTGCCTACGGGAAAATAACCGGCATTCAGTGTGTAGGAGCGGCTGTTGGTTTTGTTGAAAGTGAAGTTGAAATCGTTGCCTTTTTCGTTGGTGATCGTCAAGGTAGCATCGGGTTCGTTGATCAGTTCGTAGCTTTCATTGTACAACTCGGCGTCGAAATAGATCATTTCATTTTCGTTGAAAACATTTTTGTCGAGGCTTACCCTAAACTTCCTCTTGTCCTCTTTCAGGGTAAGAAACTGGACGATCTTGCCTAGAAGCAGGTCGAACAATTCATGGTTTTCATGCTGAAGGTAATCAAACAGCCGCCACTTCCAGATCCCTTCCGCGCAGAGTACCCCGGTTTTTACGTTGTTTTGTTCGCCAAAGAGCAGGAGCGGGTAATTCGAATCGACCTTTCCGATGCGTTGAAAGAGCAGCACATCGGCGTTCGGGTTTTCTTTAAAATCGCCGAAAGGAGCCAGCAGCGGCGCAAACCTGGGCAATTCATTCACGAGCCGCTCGTCTAAAGTGAACAGGCTGAAATCCTTAGCAAATGCAGCCTGCACGTTGTTGGTATTCCGCTGATCGGCGGTGATGTTCACCAGGGGCTGGATTTTCGTGAAAGTGAAAAAATCTGTTTGCATTCCCGCGATAAAAAGCCTGGGTATCTTCTGCGTGGAAAGGGCGTTCAACACATCCGAAGCCTTGTGTTTTAAGCTGGGAAGCTGGTGCAGGATGACAAAATCATATCCCGCAACCTTTACATTCGGATCGGTGATAATAGCCGAAGTCACTTCGTAATTTTTGTTCCCGGATATGCTCTGCTTGATCGCTGAGACATCGGGATGGGGCGAATTGGCCAGGATGAGTATCTTCTGCCGGGTATCGAGCACATCGATAAAAATATCTTTGGAATTGTTGGCAGTGGTGGCTTCTCCGCTGACCTGGCTGAGCGAAATCCTGAAACGCTGCACCCCGCTTTTATCGGCATCAAGGACAACCTCCCTGGTCATAAAAAAATCATCGTTTTCTATGGTAAATGGGATTTGTTGCAGGCGGCGCTCCTCTCCGTTCTCAATTTTTGAAATATTAATAAACGAATTCGAACCTCTGGAATTTTGCGCCGTAACGTCGATCTGGATGCTGATTTTATCGCCCAGGTAAGCGATCTTGTTATGGAAAACCCGCTTCAGGATGAGGTCGCGTTTTACGATCGTATCGCCCAGCGCGATGGTATAAACAGGTGCCGAAAGTTTGGTGCCGGTATAGAGGGGGTTGCTGCCTTCATTGTAAATGCCATCGCTGGCGAGCACAACGGCTCCCAGGTTTTGATTGCTGTACAGGTCGGCGATGTGGTCCAGCATTTCGGAAATGTCGGTCACTTTGTCTTCCGTTTTGAAATCAATCCCTTCTCTGACTTCGTTGCCAAAGGCATATTCGCGGACTTCATATTCATTGGCCAGCTCGCTACTCAGTTGCTGAAATGCCTGCTGGTATTGCTCTTTTTGCGGTTCATCCAGATTGGTGAAAACCGACTCGGATTGATCCTGCGCCAAAACCACCACCGGCTTTTTGATGTCGCGGACAACAGATTTGAGCAGGGGTGACAGCAACAGGATCGCCAGAAAGGTAACCGTCAGAAAACGCAAAACGCCAAGGCTCAGGTTGAGCCATCTGGATTGTTCCTTGAAGGTGTGGCTCCTGAAATACAAGGCGGTGGCATAAGCCAAGCCCAATAAAATACACAGCAAAATATACCAGGCGGGATATTGAAAACTCAGATTTTCCATTCAATGATTTTCGTAAGATTTAATCGACTTTTTTTGTCTGTATTTTCCACGTAAAACCAGGCGCCTGTGTTGCACAAAACCGCCTCTTTAATGGTTTGTAAAAGCATGGCAAAAATACAAATCCGGGAATATTATCCATCTATAAGTTTTGAAAACCGGAAAGCTATTTTAGACATACTCTTTGTTGAAACACACAATTTTGCAACTGAACCCTTTGCAGGAAAATACCGAAAAGAAGTCAATGGAACATTCCTTGCAATGTTTCCGGTCGTTCCGAATGATAAATTATACAAACAGGAAATGCGGAATAAGGTTTGTCTGAAATTTTACAACAGTTGAAAGTTTTAAAAACGCAAAAGTAATTAATTTACCGGCTAAAAAACCAAAGGTACATAACCTGCGTTATTAAAACGAACTTCCGGTTTGGAACGAATTCCCTGTTCTCATTTCGATCAAAAAAATTAAATTATATACTAATGAAGCGATTGATTTTATTTTGTGCGTTCTTGATTTTCAGCAGCTTGCAATTATCTGCAGCGCATATTTTGCTGCCAATGGACGAAGCGCAAAAGAACCACCTCAAAGCCTACGGCATCACGTATTGGGTGCTTTCCACAAAAGTCGAGGCCTGGTGGTTGTTGAATTACAGGGGTGGGAGTTTTGCTTTTCAGCATAATGAACTGTTTGAAAAAGAATGCCTCACACGCGGGGTGAGCTACGAGGTCATCCCCGATGCACAATTCAACAAAATACTCGAAGACATTTCCAACCCGGAAGTCAACCAGGAAGCCATGAAGCTGGAAGTAGCTCCGGAGATCGCCGTTTATACGCCCGACTTCAACCGCTTCGGAGAAAAAATCCAACCCTGGGACGATGCCGTTACGCTGGTACTTACCTACGCCGAGATTCCCTACGAAGCAATTTATGACAAAGAGGTATTGGATGGAAAACTGGCAAAGTACGACTGGCTCCACCTCCATCACGAAGATTTTACGGGGCAATACGGAAAATTTTATCGCTCTTACCGCACACAGCCCTGGTACAAGGAAAGCGTCCGCCGCATGGAAAGCCTGGCTGCCCAGATGGGATTTGCCAAAGTTTCTCAACTCAAGCTCGCGGTGGTGAAGGAGATCAAGGAATATGTCGGCGGCGGCGGCTTTATGTTTGCCATGTGCTCTGCAACGGATACCTACGATATTGCGCTGGCAGCGGAGGGTCTCGATATTTGCGACCACATGTACGACGGCGACCCGCAGGACCCTTCGGCACAGGAAAAACTCGATTTTTCCAAAACTTTTGCATTCAAAGATTTTCAACTGGTGAAAGATCCGTTGATCTACGAATATTCCAGCATCGATCAAACCAATACCCGGAATGTCATCCCGGAGCGGGATTACTTTACTCTTTTTGATTTTTCTGCAAAATGGGATCCGGTACCTACCATGCTGACGCAAAACCATACGAAAACCGTTAAGGGTTTCATGGGGCAAACCACGGCTTTCAACAAAGACCAGATAAAATCCGATGTGCTGGTGATGGGAGAAAATAAACCGGCCAACGAAGCCCGCTATATTCACGGGATTTTCGGACAGGGATTTTTTACTTTCTACGGCGGTCACGACCCGGAGGATTACCGCCACTTCGTCGAAGATCCCGAAACCGACCTCAACCTGCATCCCAACTCTCCCGGCTACCGCCTGATTCTCAACAATGTTCTGTTTCCGGCTGCCAAAAAGAAGAAAAGGAAAACCTGAAAAATACAATGTTTTAGTTCACTTAGAACCCTTTGGAGCGCGAGTTTCAAAGGGTTTTTTGGTGTGAGAATAGATGCCGGTATTATTGTTTGCCTTGTATGGGCTTCAGC
>CAZKDA010000031.1:0-2785 GCA_964551455.1 uncultured Saprospiraceae bacterium | reverse complement strand
TTTTTGGTGTGAGAATAGATGCCGGTATTATTGTTTGCCTTGTATGGGCTTCAGCGACATTTCCACAACGATCTGTCCCGGTGATGTTTTTGTATTATTGTTTGCCTTGTATGGGCTTCAGCCCTGATAAAATTTGTGCGACCACGCTGCGGTCGGTTGTTTTCTGGGAATATCGCACTAACGTACTGCGACCGCGCTGCGGTCGGCGTTATTTCTGAAACGACGGCATCGCGGTCGCATTACGTTAGAAAACAAAGGCTGGAATGATACGACCCCATGGGGTGTCGCACCAACATTTCCCTACATTGCGCACCTCAAGGAATCAGGGTAGGGTAGGAGCTTTAAAAGCAAAAAATAATGAGTCTTTAGCGAAGATTAAATCAAAACGACGGCATCGCGGTCGCATTACGTTAGAAAACAAAGGCTGGAATGATACGACCCCATGGGGTGTAGCACTAACAACGTTTAAATTGTCCAAAAAAGAAAGCGATCACAGCCTCAACTCCCACCATGTTTGTAATAATAAGCAAGCGCGAAGCGGATCTGGTGGTAAGGAATTTCTCCGTTCAAGTATTCAAAGATGTCTTTGAGCTTGTGAGGACTTGGAACACTTTTCATCGCATTTACAACCTTTTCGATTTCCGGTTTTTTTACAAAATGATTGATGTTGACACCCTGATCCTTTTCATACATCTGGACGAGGTGATTATAAACGGTTTGCAGACTCAGGTCGCGTTCCACTGCTATTTGCTCGGGGGTAAAACCTCGTTTGTACAACTGGAAAGTCAGCAACTGCGTCGTCCCTTCGATCTTTACCCCTTCCACGCTTTTTTCGCCGATGAACTCAACGATGACATCGATAAAGATTTTGCCGTAAAGGCGCAGCTTGACCTCTCCTACGCCTGATATTCCGGCCATTTCCGTTTCATTGGTCGGGCGGGTTCCAGCCATTTCTTCGAGGGTCGCATCCGAAAATACCACATAAGGTGGCACGCCTTTTTTGACAGCCAGGTCTTTGCGCAATTGCCGCAGCTTTTCGAACAATTCATCGCGGACGCGCTGGCCTTTGGTTTTTTGACGCATCCGGGTTTGTTGCTCTTCAAATCGTTTTTTGATGTCCGAAATTTTGACAAGTTGCACTTTTTCACTGCCGAAGAGTACCTCATTGGCGGCGTCGGTGATCTTGAGGGTGTTTTTCTGATCGTAGGCAATTTCGAGATAACCCATGCTGATGAGTTGCCGGATGAGTTGTTGCCAGTCGAAAAAACTAATGTCTGCCCCGGCGCCGTAGGTTTTGATGTTGTGAAAACCGGCGCTGAGAATTTCCTGCTTTTTTGAGCCGCGCAGTACGTCGATCAACATTCCGGTACCCACATTTTCCTTCAAACGGACGACGGCGGACAGCGCCTTTTGAGCCAGAACCGTTCCGTCAAACAAGCTGGGCGGATCTTTGCAAACATCGCAATTACCGCAATTCTGATGAAGCGTTTGCCCGAAATATCCCAGCAGCACTTTCCGCCGGCAGATCATCGATTCGGCGTATTGTTGCATACTTTCGAGTTTGGAAAGTTGTACTTCAGTGTTTTCACTGTTGTTCCTGCTGATGATCTCGCGGAGTGTCATCACATCGGCAATGCTGTAAAAGAGCAGGGCATCGGCTTTGGCGCCATCACGTCCCGACCTTCCGATCTCCTGGTAATAACCTTCGATGTTCTTCGGCAAATTATTATGGATCACCCAGCGAACATTGGATTTGTCGATTCCCATGCCGAAGGCAATAGTGGCACAGACAATTGGCACATTGTCGTTGATGAATTCCTCCTGTACTTTGGAGCGTCCTGCGGCATCCATGCCGGCATGGTAATAGGCAGCGCGATGACCGGAAGCATTGAGTTTTTCAGCGACCTGCTCGGTACTTTTCCGGCTCAGGCAGTAGATGATACCAGGCTGGTCAGGGCGTTGTCGGATGAATTCGAGGATCTGTTGAAACTTCTGTTGTCCGGGATTGACGCTGAGGCTGATGTTTGGGCGATCAAAGGAAGCGATAAAGATTTTGGGTGACGAAAGCCTTAGCTGTTTCACAATATCGCGGCGGGTCAACTTATCGGCAGTAGCCGTGAGCGCAATGACCGGAATATCAGGATATCGGGTTTTTAAAAAACTCAGCTTGGTGTATTCAGGTCGGAAGTCGTGCCCCCAGGCTGAAATGCAATGGGCTTCATCAATGGCAAAGAGATTGACTTTTGCCTGGTCGAGGAGCGGTAAGAAATTTTGGGAAACGAGTTTTTCCGGCGAAACGTAAAGCAGTTTTAATCTTCCGTAATATACGTCATCTTCGACGACCTTTTGTTCGGCGGGATCGAGGCTGCTGTTGAGAAAAGCAGCTTCAATGCCATTTGCCCGCAGGCTTTCCACCTGGTCCTTCATCAACGATATCAACGGAGCTACCACCACACAAAGGCCATCCATCGTAATGGCCGGGATCTGGTAACAGATTGATTTGCCGCCGCCGGTCGGCATCAGCGCCAGCGCATCTTTTTTGTCAAAAACAGTTTGGATGATCTCCAACTGCATCGGGCGGAAGGAATCATAGCCAAAGTATTTTTTCAACGCATCTTTTGCCGCAGTTTCCGTCATGCTTTTTTTTGGGGAAAGATAGTGTTTTTTTAGAAAAGGGATAGGGTAGGAGACAGGAGTTGTGAATTATAATATCTAAAAATACCGATACCTGGGTTTCAAATCCGGGGATAAGGGGATAGGGGGATAGTTCCGACAAAGTCGGAAC
>CAZKDA010000030.1:0-30625 GCA_964551455.1 uncultured Saprospiraceae bacterium | reverse complement strand
TTGTGTTCCGTCCCGTACGGGACGGGATAAGTTGGGTTTTGTTTTGTTTTACCGATATGTTGTGCCTACGGCGTCCCGCTTTTTTGAGGAGGATTGCGTTCCTAAAAAGCGGGAGAAGTCCATTAAAGAAAAAAAGTCGGATATTTGCAGGCGATAGCGTTACTGAATTACCAGAAATCCGGTTATTTACCAGGAAAGTTTCAAAACATGAAAAATCCCTGTTAGTATGTTAAAAGAGCGAGAACTGTCAATATTGGAAGAAGAGATAAAACATTACAAGCCACTGCTGGGCAGCGTATCGGATACCATTATGGAGCAGGATGTTTCCGAGTACCCGGTTTTTATTTTATGCCGCAATCCGATAGAAGCAGGCATCCCGTTGAACACAGAGCAAATCGAAGGTTACTGGGAAGTCAATGCTTCTACGCTTGAAGAGTTTGCTGCAAAGCAACTGATACTACCTGAAAAAGTTGAAGATTTCAAATCAATTTACAAAGACCCCTCCTCGTTTTTGTGCCTGTTTGTCGTTGATGAAAATGGAGCAACTTTTGTTTTCGTCCCTCGACATTGAACCTGATTCTGGCCTGAAATTGGCATCAATTTGGCGAATATTCTATTTTGTAAAAATTAGCTGTTTTGGAGCATAATTATTATATCGAGGACAACAACCCAACGTCAACCGACAGTGGAAATGATAAATCTGCCATGTACGAAGAAATATCCAATTTCGACGCCCGCAATAAGATATTGCTTATTGAGGACAATCCCGGCGATGCGCGTTTGGTTGAATTGTTTTTGGAGGAATCGGATTTGCTGAATTGTAAGATCACCAATAAAACAACCCTCGCCGATGGGATCGCTGCCCTCGAACAAGACGATAGCTATGCCGCTATTCTTCTGGATTTGACGCTCCCCGACAGTCATGGGTTTGAAACCTTAGAACAACTCCTTGATCGCTTTCCCGATAAAAATGTGATCGTACTCACAGGGCTTTCCGATAAAAACCTGGGTGTAAAAGCCGTCAAGACCGGCGCACAGGATTTTTTGATCAAAGGCGCTTACGATTCCGATCTGCTGGCAAAATCCCTTAGATATTCTATTGAGCGGAGCAGCGTGTTGAAAAAGCTCGAAGAAACCCAACGCCTTTCAAGGATTGGCAATTGGGAGTTCGTTCCTGCTACCAACGCTTTTTCGGCATCCAATGAAGTTTTTAAAATATTCGGACAGAACGTCCAGAAAAGCTCTTCGTTGATCCACGACCTCAAATCGGCTGAACCAGCCTTCGGCATCTTCGATGAAATCCACAGCGAAACCCTTGCTGAAAAAACAGTCAAAAAAGATATAAAAATCCACCTTACCAATGGTGAAACCCGTTACGTTTACATTCAAAGCAGGATAAACACTAATGCCGAAAGCGAATTGGTAATAAACGGGATCATTCAGGATATTACCGAAAGAAAACTGGCCGAACAGGAATTGGTCAAGAGTCAGGAACGCTACCAGGATGTATTCAACAAATCAAAAGACGCCATCTATATTTGCAACCAGGATGGTAAACTGGTTGATTTTAATAAAGCAACTTCGGTACTCTTCGGATTGGATCGCGAGGCTTTGGAAAAGATCGAAGACATCCATCAGTTGTACGAACCGGCAGATTCCCGAGACGCTTTTCTCCAGTTGATAAGTTCAAAAGAAGCTGTCAAAGATTTTGAACTGGAAGTAATGGGAAAAGAAGGAGAAAAAAGATATTGCCTTATCACCGCGACCATCCTCGAAGCTGATGATTTTACAGGTTACAACGCAATAATCCGGGATATTACCGAAAGCAAACATGCCGAAGAAATGCGCAAAGCGCGGGACCTGGCCAGGCAGTCTTCCAAAATGAAAGAGCAGTTTGTAGCGAGTATCAGCCACGAGATGCGTACTCCCATGAACGCCATACTCGGCATGAGCAACTTGATCAAGCAAACTCCCCTCAATGAGGAGCAGGCCAACTATGTCAACTCTATCAAGCAATCTTCTGAAATTCTGCTCGGCATCATCAACGATATTCTGGAAATTTCCACACTCCAGAACGGCAAGATCGTTTTTGAAAATAAAAACTTCGACCTCTACCAGGTACTTTCCAACCTGGTGAATGTCATGCAATATAAGATCAATGAAAAAGATCTCGGATTTAAACTCAACATTGAACCTGACGTTCCGAAATTCATTATTGGCGATAAACTCAGGTTAAATCAAATCCTGTACAACCTGGTAGGCAATGCCGTAAAATTCACCGACACCGGTTTTGTAAAGATCACGGTCAAAAAAATCCAGGAAAAGCTCGAAAGTATTCACCTGAAATTTGAAGTGGAAGACACCGGCATTGGCATTCCCGATGATAAACTGGAAGCCATCTTCGAAACCTTCACTCGAATTCGCCAGAAAGACCGCTTGTATGAAGGTACAGGGCTTGGGCTTTCTATCGCGAAGAATCTTGTAAACCAGCAGGGGGGCAGAATCGGCGCCAAAAGTGTGATCGGAAAAGGATCATTGTTTTACTTTGATCTCGTTTTCCGAAAAGGACAGATCATGAATGTAGAACCCTCAGCGCCTGAAACACAAAGCGCCAGCCTGGATGATGACCAGGAAATCAGATTGTTGCTCGTAGAAGACCACAAAATGAACCAGATCGTGGCTTGCAAAACGCTGGAGAAAAAATGGAAGAATATCCAAATCACCATTGCCAACAATGGCCAGGAAGCAGTCGATATCTTAAAACAACGATCGGACTTCAACGTCATTTTGATGGATATCCAAATGCCGGTGATGGATGGTTATGAAGCCACCCAGTACATCAGAAATGAAATGCCGCCGGAATTTAAACAAATACCCATCCTGGCGATGACAGCGCATGCCCACATTTCTAAAGACCTTAAATTTAAGGATTACGGGATGGATGATTTTGTGCTGAAACCCTTTGAACCACAACAACTATTTGAAAAAATTACTCAATACGCTCAACTTTGACCCATGAATGTGAAAATCTATAAATTTATCAACCTTGATTATTTGGAGATGATGTCTGATGGTGACGAATCCATGAAAAAGGTCATGCTGGAAATGTTAATAGCTGAACTTCCCGAGGAGATCGGCAAAATGAAAGAATTGCTGGAGCAAAAAAACTGGGATACCCTCAGCTCGGTCAGCCATAAACTAAAATCGACGCTGGCTTTCGTCGGCAATGATGAAATGACCGAAGCCAACATACAAATCGAACAGATGGCCAAGTCAGCTAAGGATTCTCCCGAAATGCAGAAAGCGATGAGTGTGCTCGAACATTTATCCCCTTCGGTGATCGCCGAAATCGAAGAGGAGTTCGCCAGGCTCTGATGTCCTTTAGCTGCCTGCCGGCTGAGTTGAAAGCCTCAACTCCACATTTCAATTTATCTTTATATCTTTACGCGCTTAACGGACGTCGTTAAAACAGACGTTTCTAACAGTTTTCCTTTTTTCTTTAGCCGTAAGGATCATCGTATGAAAATTCTGATTTGCGAGGATGAAGAAATTATGCTGACCGCTTTGGAGTTTAGGCTTCGCAAGCAGGGCTTTGAAGTAATACTTGCCGAGAATGGAAAGGTCGCTTTGCAAAAGCTGAAGGAAGATCCTCCTGACCTCGTAGTTGCTGACATCCTGATGCCTTTTGTAAGCGGACTCGATCTTATCGAATTCATCCGGAAAGACCTTCGCAATGCTTTGCCCATTATCATCATATCTGCCTTAGAGCACGAAGAAGTGGTTTTGGAGGCTTTTCGGTCAGGCGCCACTGACTTCATCACCAAGCCTTTTAAGCCCGATGAACTTGTGTTGAGAATAAAACGCATTTTCCAGGAAAACACCAAATCACATTGAATTTTTGATCCAAATCCGGCATAAGGACTCTATACTATTTTGAAAACCTTACCTCCTCACCTATGAAAGGAATTATTTTAGCCGGCGGGCTTGGAACCAGACTTTATCCGCTGACGCTAGCCGTCAGCAAACAACTCATGCCGGTGTACGATAAACCAATGATTTACTACCCTTTGTCCACCCTCATGTCAGCGGGTATTCGCGAACTCCTGATCATTTCAACTCCGCAGGACCTTCCCAGTTTTGAAAGGTTGCTCGGAGATGGCTCCGAGGTCGGCTGCCGGTTTTCCTATAAAGCGCAATACGAACCGAACGGCCTGGCACAGGCTTTTGTGCTGGGAGAAGATTTCATCGGAAAAGACAGTGCAGCGCTGATCCTGGGAGATAACATTTTTTATGGCAATGGCTTGAGCGAACTCCTGCAGGATTGTGCAAATCCAGATGGCGGAATAGTATTTGCCTACCGCGTAGCCGATCCCGAAAGATACGGTGTGGTCGAATTCGACGAACAATTCAATGCGCTCAGCATTGAGGAAAAACCGGCAAAACCGAAATCCAGCTATGCGGTTCCAGGATTGTATTTTTATGACAACAGCATCGTGGAAGTTGCCAAAAACCTCAAGCCCAGTGACAGAGGAGAATATGAAATAACCGATGTTAATAAACATTATCTTTCTTTGGGCAAGTTGAAAGTCGCTGTACTGGGAAGAGGAGTAGCCTGGCTGGACACCGGCACACACAAATCATTGATCCAGGCCGGCCAGTTTATCGAAGTGATCGAAGATCGCCAGGGGCTGAAGATCGGCTGCATTGAAGAGGTCGCACACGAAATGGGCTTCATCGACGATGCACAACTCGAACGGCTTGCCAACAAATACATCAAAAGCGGTTATGGTGAATACCTGCTCAAGTTGCTGAGAAAGGAGTTGTGAGAGATGTCAGATGCCAGACGTCAGATGCCAGATGCCAGATATTAGACTAGAGACATCAGACTACAGCCTTTAAATTTTTGAAAAAGAACGACATTTAGTCTGGCATCTGGAATCTTATTCCTGCCCGCCTGACAGTCGGGCGGGCGGGTCTGGCATATTGATTAAGGTAGCAATTCATAATTTTTATACTCTCCCAAACGGTATCCAGTCCATTTTTCGATAGCCCTTGACAGCCGCTCTTTTGCAGACAACTTGCGCATAGACGGATCGAATGAGAACTGCCAATTGGTCTGTTGCAACCTTTCCTGAAACACTTTCGGGTGAGTGCCCTCATAGCGTTTCAAAGAATCGATCATGGAATAATCAAATTCATCGACGGGGGGGATATGCTGTTGGATCCATTGATCCGAATGCCAGAGCTTATTGAAATTTTGCATTTTTAGTTGCTGCTGCTGCGGATGTTTTACCCAGCCATAATGGTGGATGTAAGCATCAACCAACTTAACTTTTAGCTTTTTGCCGTTTTTGCGGAAGCCCTGCGCGTCTTTGTACGAACGGATATTTTTATCATTCCTGATCACGCGCACTTCACGACGGTACCACATCCGGGAGTCGCCCACGTAATCGTAGGAACCATAAAAATGTCTGTATTTAAAAAGGAGTCCTTCCACGCTGCTGTCATCTTTGTAGCGTTCCATTGCATTCCGTAAATTTTCAGAATATGCTTCGTGGAACACCTCATCTCCCTGGATGTAAAAACACCAATCCGCTTCCGGGCCAGTAGCATCAAAAGCTTTATTGGTTTCCTGAGCCAATACCTGTCCGCCTTTTCTCTGGCTTTCATCCCAGACGGTTTCAATGATCCTGATCTTTTGGCTATCGATGGAGGTAACGAGTTGCAAGGTATCATCTTCAGATTTTCCAACAGCCACAACCACCTCGTCGCAAAGCGGCAGGATAGAGCATATCGCCTCCACAATCGGGTAGTCGTATTTGATCGCATTTTTTATAAAAGTAAATCCAGCTATCCGCATCTTTGCCGATTAAAAAAATAGTATTTTTCACAAAAATGGTAATTAACAACTTAACACAGGCAACACTGACCACATCTTTTTTCGTAAAATGAAAAATTACCCGAAATACGATTTTAAATATGAAAAGACTGAAATGGCTGATTAGAAGGATTTTGTTTTTTTCCTTTTTGATCCTTGCAGCGATCCTGATAACCAAAACCATATCTTTTAAATCAAAACAAGTGATTGTCGATTCGATACCGCTCGCTTCCGTCGATGATAAAGTAGTGGAAAGGCTTTCGAAAGTCGTGCAAATCCCAACGACATCTTATGAAGACCGGATTGATACCGCCGCTTTCCTGGAGTTTATAGAATATCTCGATTCCAACTATTTGCTGGTGGATTCTTTTCTGGATAAATCGATCGTCAGCGAATTCAGCATTGTTTACAAATGGCCGGGTAAAAATCCAAGATTGGAACCAATCCTGCTCCTCGGCCACATAGACGTGGTACCTGTGGAACAGGAAAGCTGGAGCGCCTGGACGCATCCGCCTTACAGCGGCGCGATCAGCGATGGATTTATCTGGGGAAGGGGAACGTTGGATGATAAGGTCAGCATTTTAGGTATCCTGGAAGCCATAGAATCTTTGCTGAAAGAAGGTTACCAGCCCGAACGCACGGTCTGGCTGGCATTTGGCCACGACGAAGAGATCAGCGGAGCCAATGGCGCCAAAGCGATTGCCATGATGTTCAGGCAGATGGGGTTGAATTTTGAATACATTTTGGATGAAGGGATGGTGTTGATCGAAGATGCCTTGCCTGGATTGTCGAAGCCGGTTGCCCTGATCGGCACAGCGGAAAAAGGATATACCACGCTCAAACTTACAGCGCGACTGCCGTTGGGTGGACACTCGTCGATGCCGCCCCGCGAAACGGCCATTGGGATTCTGAGCAATGCGATTTTAAAACTTCAAAATAATCCCTTCCCTGCAAATATGGATGGTCCGGTGGCTTCGCTTTTCGAATACGCAGGGCCTGAAATGAGCTTCCCGATGAAAACCGTTTTTGCAAATAAATGGCTGACGGGAGGCTTGCTCAAGTGGCAACTATCGGGAGCCAACACCACCAATGCCCTGATCCGCACCACGATGGCTCCCACTATTTTGCGTAGCGGATTGAAGGAAAATGTGATGCCTACGGAAGCTGCTGTAAGTATTAACTTCAGGATAGCTCCGGGACAAACCGTTGAATCGGTTGTTGATTTTGTAAAAGAAACCATAAATGACGACAGGGTGGAAGTGTCGAGGCTCAGCAATGATTTTAATAGCGAGCCATCGCCGGTTTCCGAAACGGGGTCGTTTGGCTATCGCGTTATCGAAAAAACCGCCCATGAAATTTTCCCGGAGATCATCGTCGCTCCAACATTGGTTTTGGCAGCTACCGATAGCCGTCACTACGTCGATGTTGCCAAAAATATCTATCGCTTTTTGCCTGTAAAAATGACCAAAGCGAATACCAGCCGGATACACGGCATTGATGAAAGAATAGGCACTGAAGATTACAAAACCGTCATCCGCTTTTATCGCCAGTTATTAATGAATAGTTGTAAATAGGCGGCAGTGTAAAGTGTGAGAGTGAGTGTGAAGGACGGAAGGAAAGTAAACAGTGAACAGTAAACAGTAAACAGTAAGCGGTAAACAGTGAGCGGTATTTTTACGACTAAACGATTTCGCAAATTAGCAAATCGGCAACTCAACTACTTTTCGTCTTTCTTTTCCAATAAGACAAAATCAACAGCCGAACTTTTTCGCTTCATCCCTTACCGACGACATCGTTTTTAGCCATCCAATTTGCGATGTTTTCTTTTTTAATAGCGGCGGCGATCAGATCGGGGAATTGGTTCGGCGAACAGGCGAAAGAAGGAATATCCAGGTTGGCAAATTTTCCGGCTATGGATTTATCAAAAGAAGGAGCGCCCTGATCGTTGAGCGCCAGCAAGGTGATAAATGTAATCCCTGAATTTTTCACGGCAGCAACGCGATTGAGCAATTCATTTTGATTGCCCCCTTCAAAAAGATCTGAAATGAGCACCAGGATTGTATCTCTTGGATTCGTGATAAGTTTTTCGGCATAGGCCAGCGCTTTGTTGATGTCTGTTCCGCCGCCGAGTTGGGTGGAAAAAAGCAATTCCACGGGATCCTGCAATTCATCAGTCAGGTCCACCACTGCCGTGTCGAACACCACGAGGTGCGTTTTCAATGAACGAATGGAAGCCATAGCTGCTCCCAGCACACCAGCGTAAACCATAGATGATGCCATCGAACCGCTTTGATCGATGAGCAGGATTACATTTTTGAGGGCGTGGCCTTTTCTTCCAAAACCAACTAAGTGTTCAGGAATGATGGTGGCCAGGTCTTTTTGATAAGTTTTGAGGTTTTTTATAATCGTCCGGTTCCAATCGATCTCATGGTGCTTAGGTCGCCGGTTTCTGTGGGCGCGGCTCAATGCTCCCCGGATCGCCTGTAGCATTGTTGGTCGGAGCTTTTTTTCAATATCTTCCACCACTTTTCTAACTACGAGCTTTGCAGTGGCTTTGGTTTTTTCAGGCATCGCTTTGTTTAACGAAAGGATTGTTGCCGCAAGGTTGACGTCAGGCTCGGCGGATTCGAGCAATTCCGGTTCCAGCAGCATCTGTTTCAGACCAAGGCGTTCGAGCGCGTCTTTTTGCATGATCTGTACAACGGATTTCGGAAAATACCTGCGAATATCGCCCAGCCAGGTGTTAATGCCCGGAGCAGAGCTACCGAGTCCACCTTTTCGTTCAGTATCGTACAGCGCTTCCAAGACCTGATCGATCCTGTGCAACTCTCCGTCCAGATGAATATCTGTAGCAGGATTTGCCAGTTGCCCTAAAATAAGCCGCCATTTTCTTAATTTTTCTTCCATTGCTGAAGCCCAAAATAATTAATATCCGGGAAATATTTTTACGCAATTATTTGCAGCAATTTTAATTATCTTGCATTTTTTCTAACCTATTCATGGTTGAGTTGTTAAGCAAACGAATCTATTTTTAAGTGCCGGTGAAAAATGAAATTCGGGAAAACTTTGACAAAGGACAGCGCGAGGTACTTGAATCAATTCGCCTTTCACGTATTATTCTTCCTATTATTTTAGGGATCGGGGTTGTTGGCTATTTGTTGTTTCAACAATATGACCCGGAACACTTTGCCAGCATAAACTGGACGGGGCATACGGCCTTTTGGATTGGCCTTGCTTTTTTGTTGCTGGTGTTGCGGCATGCAGCTTATTCAACGCGACTGAGGATCCTTTCCGGTAAAGCCTTCAGTTGGAGAAAATGTATCGAATTTATTTTCATTTGGGAATTCAGTTCCGCAGTCACCCCCACGAGCATTGGCGGCTCGGCGGTTGCATTGCTCGTATTGGCGCAGGAAAAAATATCCACCGCGAAAACTTCGACGATCGTCCTGTACACGGCGATACTCGACACGCTTTTTTTCTTGTCAACGATCCTTGTGTTATTTCTGTTTTTTGGTCCGGATATTATCCGTCCGGGCATGGAGGAGTTCAACGATATTGGCGGTTGGGGCGTGACCTTTTTGGGGGCTTACCTTCTGATGTTCACTTATGGTTCCTTATTTTTTTATGGAATGTTTATCAATCCGGTTTCGATAAAAAAGCTGATCGTGAGTTTTACGATGATCCGGTTTTTCAGAAAATACAGGCATCAGGCCATCAAGTTTGGAAATGATATGATCCTGGCTTCCAAAGAAATGAAACAACAGAACTGGAAATTTCATTTAGGTGGATTCCTGTCAACCGCAACGGCCTGGTCTTGCAGGTTTTTGTTGCTCAATTGCCTTATCATCGCTTTTACCGATACTATTTCTTTGGATTTTGGCACTCAACTCCGACTGTATTCCCGCCTCGAAACCATGTATCTGATCATGCTTTTTAGCCCCACCCCCGGCGGAGCAGGTTTTGCCGAGTTGGTATTTTATGGATTCATCAAAGATTATGTGCCTTTCCAGGGCGTCGCGCTTATCATTGCTTCCATCTGGCGGCTTTTTACCTATTATTCTTATTTGTTTATCGGAACGATCGTCATTCCCAACTGGATACGAAAAGTACTCAACGAACGTAAAAAAAGACGATTGGAACAGGAGCGTGAAGCGGCGGAAAATCCTTTGTAAATATTCGGTCGGCAAAACTCAAATGTATTCAATACAAAAGCGCCCGGGAACGGGTTGGTTTCGCCGCGACGCTTTTTCTCTTTTTCGTGGATTCCCTTTCGCTAGTCGGGAGACTAGCAACTACTGCGGCTGAAGTTTTAAAAACTTACCGAGCAGGAAGACTTTGGGCAGCAGGAAGGGTAGCGGTCACTTCCAATGATCACATTATTACCCGCTACAGTTATGATGTGCATGGAAATGTAAAAGCCTTGCATCACGAGATAGAAGACCTCGGGAAAAAACGCATTGACTATGAATATGACCTAATCAGCGGTAATGTAAAATCGGTTGCCTATCAACCAGGAGAGCTTGATGAATTCTACCATCGCTACGAATACGACGCGGATAACCGGCTTACCCATGTCTATACTTCTGCTGACGGTATCCTTTGGGAAAAGGATGCCCGGTATTTCTACTACCTCCACGGACCGCTGGCACGAGTGGAACTGGGTAATGATAAGGTTCAAGGCCTAGACTACTATTACACCCTGCAAGGCTGGATCAAAGGCGTGAACCAACCCGGAGAAGATAGCTGGGAATTCGAAATGGGATACGATGGAAGGCCCTCATCGACCAACATCAACCAATGGATAGGCCGGGATGAATTTTCTTATGCACTGGGCTATCACGACGAGGATTACAGCCCTATCGGAGGTCAGAATGTTGACCTGGGATTTGCCAGTGCTTCTAAAACCTGGGAAAATACAGACTTTCAGCTTCATGTGAAAGCCAAAGATGGTCATTACGGATTGTTCAATGGAAATATCGTCTGGATGATCACAGACTTAAAACGGCTCAACGATGGGGGTTTTCAAGGCTTGCAAGCAATGACTTATCAATATGACCAATTACATCGGATAACGGGTGCCAAATCCTATGATAGTTTTAATGACCCAACATGGGGAACGGACTGGTTTGCAAACTCTAAGTACGACAGCGATTATAGCTATGATGGCAATGGCAATTTGCAATCTCTAAGCCGATCCGGAGTAACAAACCAGGGGAATCTTGAATCAATGGATATATTAGATTACGAATACCAGATTGGTGTACCAGGTCTTCCCGACCTTCCAAACCGCCTCCTTTATGTTACTGATGATCCGCAATTAGCTTCCTATTTTGAAGACGACTTCGATGGTCATGCTGCATCTGATAATTATGCCTACGACCGCATCGGCAACCTGATCCGCGATAAATCTGAACATATCCAGGAAATAAAATGGAACGTCTATGGCAAAGTAGATGCGGTGATCAGAACCCCCATGATACCTGATGGATATGAGCATATCTATTACAAATACGATGCTGCCGGTAACCGCCTCGAGAAAGCGCTGGAAAGCGGCAACCGTACCCATTACGTGCGAGACGCCAGCGGCAATATCATGGCTGTTTACGTATATGATGACAAATCTGAAAAAATATACCAAAAAGAAGTACCTTTATACGGCAGCAGCCGACTTGGGCAGCGCAAGTTTTTTGACAGAATAGTAAGCGAAGAAGAACCCGAAATCCCTGATCCGAAGCGTGTACGAGGCGAAAAAGTCTATGAACTAAGCAATCACCTCGGAAACGTGCTGGTGACCATCAGCGATCAGAAGCTAGGCGAAGATGGACCTGACCAGGATGCTTTCGCGGATTTTTACCTCACCAATACATTGAGCGCTACGGATTATTATCCCTTCGGTCAGGCTATGCCGCAACGCACGCAGAGTGCCAGCGCCTACCGTTATGGCTTTAATGGTAAGGAATATGACAAAGGTTGGACTGCAAATGTAATTCCGGTGCTGGACTATGGATTTAGGATTTATAACCCGGCGTTAGGAAGGTTTTTAAGTGTGGATCCGTTGTTTAAAACTTATCCATTTTATACACCTTATCAGTTTGCGGGAAATACTCCAATAAGAGCAATAGATTTAGATGGATTGGAAATTCTTATTCCCCCTATCCTCAGTTCTAGTCCAGTTTTAGCAGGAAGTAGTTCAACAGCAATCGCTACAGCGGCATCTGGAGAAGGTATCGCCGCAGCCGCATCACTTCAGGCAGCCTCATCAAGTGCTGCAAGTGGATCAACTCCAACTACGATTTTATTTGATCCTGGAATGTCGGTGAATCGACCAGGAAGTATTCCAGGAGAGAAAGCACCAGATAAAACTTATTATGAGCCGTATAACAATGACTATGAACCTAAGTTTGAAATCCCAGAAGTTCCACGAGACAATCTCAATCCTACTAATATTAACCCGCAACCAATAATTAGCTCTGGTGAACAATTAGATTTATTTCCAAAATCAGAATTAGAAGCTCAGAGAGAAGAAAGGAATGATAAAAAATTTTGGGTAACTTATACTAGAGAGAAGGTGAATCCAAATGGTAGTGTTACAAGATATTCTGGCCGAGCAAGTGGATATTATAAAGGAGCTGCCCCTACTAGACTAGAGGCTTTACAGGCGATTAAAGCAAGATATAGCTCTGAATCAAAGGATCATAGAGCGGGGGAAGGCTATGGCCTTGCAAAATTAGATGAGTATTCAACAAACGAAGCGGCAATTAGAGGGAGGGAGCAACAATTAATTGATCGTCATGGAGGAGCACGAAAAGATGGAGGTAATTCAGGAAATAAAAATAGAGCTGTTGATAGAGATCATCCTCTTAGGACCCTTTTTCACAATGAATCCAACAGAGAATTTGGTAATATTGCACCAATAGATCCTATTTATAAAAAGCCAGAACAATAAAACCAGGAATATCAAGAGATGAAAAAAATGAAATATTTCGCTGTCTATACGGGTAAATATTATTATTATATACTCGCGTATACTGAATTTTTAAATATAGTTTTTGATAAGAAAACATTGCATTTGGAAAATAATATAGATAATATTAAAAAAAGTAAAGCTCTGTTTCAAATAACTTTAGACGATAGTTTTTTTTCAAATCCTTTAGTTCAATATCTTGGAAAAGGTAACGAAGAGTTAGAAGTTGAAGTTAAACCATTATTTTGTTGGGAAAGGGAAGGTAAAGAACTCTGTATATTAGTGAATGTAATTACAGGAGATGAAGAAGAAATTTCTTGTGATAAATGCAGAGAATATGAGGTTTTAGGTTCTTGGAGTTTTGAATCTCTTGTGAACAGAATTGAAAAAGAAATAGGCGAAGAAACGGAATAGCCAAGAGTTGGCAGATGTTTTAGGAAACTGTTTTAAAACCTTCTGTTCGGCATAAGTTGTGCTAACGACAAGTTGTCAGAAAATCCGTTTTGCATGAAAGAACTGACCCCCACTCGCGCCACCTCTCTGAGGTGGTGTGCAGCATTGTCGAGGCCTCTGGCCGGAGCATGGTATCATAGAAAAAACAAAAGCGTCCCCGCTCGCGCCACCTCTCTGAGGTGGTGTGCAATATCATCGAGGCCTCTGGCCGAAGCATAACATCATAGAAAAACAAAAGCGTCTTAGCGAAACCCGCCCGCCTGATGGCGGTCGGGCGGGGCTGCGGTGCTTTTATTTTGTGGGAAGAGTGGGCGAAGTCATTTAGCGAAAGCTTGTTTGGTTTTGAAGTGTTGGATATAGGTATCGATCACATTAAAGAGGACGCTTTTGGTTTTGTCGTCCATATTCTGAATGTCCTTCAATCGCTCGACGGTTTGTTTATCAAAACTGGCATTGATCCCTTCGCCTACCAGATAATCGAGACTGACCTCAAAAGCATCAGCAATCTTTTTAGCTGCATCGACTGATGGCACAGCCCCCGTTCGGCGTAGGCTATGCCTGCGCCTGCCTGTAGCAGACAGGTCGGAGTGTCCGCAAAAGTCTGTTTTGCACTCCCCCCGATCGCGCCACCGCTCTGAGGCGATGCCCCATCAGGCATGAATCCCTTATAAATACTCAACCAGCAAAGCGATCTTTGCGGCGTATTCCCTATCCTGGTTTTCGTCGAGCAGTGCTTTTGCGTAAGCGTGAAGCGCTTCTCTGGTGTTGTCATTTTGAAGGATCAGACTGACTTTAGCATCGCTATTGGCAATTTCAAGGACTTCATCCTTTGTAGGTAATTTGGTCAGTGAAGCGAGTTGTCCAAGGTTGTTGCCACTCAAAACCGAGCTGTTTTTAATACTTTCGGGAAGCTGGTCGTAACCGATCCCGATTTCATCAAAAGGCTGTACAATGGTGTGGATAGCTGCTCCGCTGGCTCTCACGTAATAGGCTCTTCCCATCCTGCCCATCAGGTCGATTTTGTGCGGGTCGATGCGGTTCCGCTCCCCCATTACTTCTTGGGCTATATGTATCCTCAGCACATCGCATACGATGAGATGACCAGCGCCTCCGCCCTCACCCAGCGTGATGATGTCTTTTACGCGGCATTCTATATGCGCGGGAGATTCCTTCACGCGAAAAGGTTTCACAAGGTCTGAAGGGATGGGCGTCAGGCCGGTTTTTTCAAACTCGCTTACATCGGGCGGGAAGGAAATGCTGGCAACGGCCATTTGTCTCACGATGGAGTAGTTAACCATATTGATCACCACCTCTCCCGTGTGGCGAATATTGTTGAGGGTATCTTTTGTCGTGTTGTCCGTCGAACGCCGGTTGGAAGAAAAAACCAGGATCGGCGGATTGGAACTAAAACAATTGAAAAAGCTGTAAGGCGCGAGATTGGGTTTCCCCTCATTGTCGATCGTACTGGCGAAAGCGATGGGTCTCGGAGCCACACAGCCCAAAAGGAATTGGTGAAGATCTTTTTTCGGAGTATTTGCAGGATCAATGGTTAACATCGTAGAACAGCGGATTTATGTTGTGTATAAAATGGTCGCAAATTACAAAACTAATTGCCTCGAAAGCTATTTGGTGATTGGAAAATCCTAAAATTAAGTTGAGTTAATCCGTTACATCACAGCCTGGATAAAGTATTCAATACCCTGTTTAGTTAGGAGATGAACCGGGAAAGGAGTAAATATGTTATTTTTGCATGAAATTTTAAATAAAGACGATCAATCATGGCTACAAACAATGAGGTAATGAAACTTATCAGGGGATTAAGTCTTTCAGACCGTTTGAAAATCGTTGAGGATATATTGAAGGACATCCGGGAGGAAGGCGAACTTCTGGAAGAGGGTGTTCAAAACAAATCGGAAAAAAATGCCGACCCTGCTATTTTGACACTGGCTGGTATATTCGATGAGGCTGAAGCTAAAATATTCGAAAGCGCAATTGAAGAATCCAGAAAAATAGATGAGGATGAATGGTAACTACCTGATTGATTCGAATATATTGATCGACCTTTTCAAAGGAGACCAGTCAATGATTGAAAGGGTAGGCCAAATCAAAGTAGTGAAAATACCTGTTATACACGACACCGCATAGATTTCGGATTATAAAAATTAATTCCCGACGTGTCGGGATCGGTATAACTGTTCACTGAAAATTTCGGGAAAAGAAAAATCCGAAATTTATCCGTGAACAAGTATATTGTAATCGGCGAATTATATTTCGGAGCAAACAAATCGATTCAAACCGCAAAACGGGTGCAAGAGATTGAGCAACTGAAAGGTTTAGCTACCATTTTGGATATTTCTGAATCCACCGCGAAAATATATGGCGAAATTAAAATCCAGCTAAGTCGCAAAGGCCGACCAATTCCGGAAAACGATATTTGGATTGCTGCCATAGCAAAAGAACATGGCCTTACCTTATTGACAAAAGATAAGCATTTCAAAAATTTAGAAGGAATATCGATTGAATATCCAGGATAAGTTTTTCATTGGATTAAGTTGAAGCAAAAATGCCCAAAGACCGGAAAGGTTTTAAGGGCAAGTGTTGCTTTTCATATAGAAGTTGCCATCGTTTAAGAATGTAATTTAGCATGTTGAAAAAGTACAGTTGGTTGTTTATCACTTTGTTGGCGATAGTAGTAGTTGTCGGAAAATATCTTTATCAGCAACCAAAATTTATTAACGGAGAGAAAGCCCCGGATTTCGAAGCTGTGATGCAGAATGGGCAGGCTTTCCGGCTTTCCGGATTGCAGGGGAAATATGTATTGCTGGATTTTTGGGGAAGCTGGTGTGGCCCGTGCAGGGCGCAGAACAAACATTTAGTAACTTTGTACGATAAGTTTAAAAATGCCCGGTTTGAAAATGCCGATGGCTTTGAAATTGTCAGCATCGGAATTGAGACCAAAAAGTCTTCATGGGAAAACGCAATAGTCCGGGATCGGCTCAACTGGCCATATCAAATCCTGGATAAAACAGGTAGCTTGAGGTTTTTTGATTCGCCAGTTGCCAGCCTGTACAAAGTGAAAGTATTGCCGGCCACTTATCTTTTAAATGAAAAAGGAGTCATCATCGGGGTAAACCTGGAAGTCAGTGAGTTGGATAAATTATTGACTAACAGATTGCTACGAAACTGACAATTTGGCTTGTAGCTGCCAATGGCAGAGTAATTGATATTTTAATATCAGGATTTTTTAATATTTAAAACGAATGCTGAAAAAAATAAAAAACATAATGAGCAAAAAAGAAAAATCGCCAAATACAGATGCTGAAAAAAACGAGGGAGCTTCCACCGTTTTAGACGAGCAGGCGCAGCAAAAGGCGGAAAAAGAGGGAAAAAATAACTCAAAATCCAAAAAACAGGACAATAAAGACCTTCAGGGAGAAAATTTGAAAAAAGAGATCGAGGAATTGAATGCCCAGGTTGCCGAATTGAAAGACAAATACCTCCGGCTTTTTGCAGAGTTCGACAACTATAAAAAAAGGACGCTCAAAGAAAAACTGGACATGATGAAAACCGCTGCACAAGACACGATGTCAGCGCTTCTGCCAGTTTTGGACGATTTTGACAGAGCTAAAAAAAATGCTGTGGACGCTGACGACTCCCTCCAATTTGACAATGACGGGGTATTGCTAGTTTACAACAAACTGTTTAATACTTTAAACCAGCAAGGCCTTCAACCGATGGAATCCAACGGCCAGGATTTCGACCCCGAACTCCACGAAGCAGTCACCGAAATCCCCGCGCCGAATGATGAAATGAAAGGTAAAATTATAGACACGATCGAACAAGGATATTTTTTAAAAGATAAATTGATCCGCCACGCAAAAGTAGTGGTTGGCAAATAATTAAATCGTGATTATCAACGTCAATCATTTTTTTTGATTTGAAATCCATAGTCACCAATGAAAAGCACAATGGCAAAAAGAGATTACTACGAGGTGTTGGGTGTAAACAAAAACGCCGATACTTCTGAAATAAAAAAAGGGTATCGCAAGATCGCGATGAAATACCATCCCGATCGCAACCCGGATGATAAAACCGCCGAAGAAAAATTCAAGGAGGCAGCCGAAGCTTATGAAGTATTGAGCGATCAGGACAAACGCGCCCGTTACGACCGTTACGGGCATGCAGGCGTAAGCAGCAATGGCGGTGGCGGCGGTTTCAGCGGCGGAATGACGATGGAAGACATCTTCTCCCAGTTCGGCGATATCTTCGGCGAAGGCAGTAGCCCCTTCGAATCGTTTTTCGGCGGAGGCCGTTCGGGCGCCAGACGCTCTCAAGGCCAGCGGGGAAGCAACATCCGGATCAAGGTAGCGCTCACCCTCGATGAAGTCGCCAATGGCGTCACCAAAAAGATCAAAGTCAAAAAACAGGTAGCTTGTTCCGTTTGCAATGGCTCCGGCGCCAAAGACCACAACTCGGTCTCAACCTGCTCCACTTGCCGCGGCGCCGGTTATGTGCGCCAGGTAAAAAGCACTTTTCTGGGACAAATGCAGACCACAGTCGCCTGCCCTACTTGCAACGGCTCCGGCCAGACAATAACCGCGAAATGTACTAACTGCAGCGGCGATGGTCGGACGATTGGCGAAGAAACCATTGAATTACCGATCCCGGCAGGAGCCGAAGACGGTATGCAATTATCCATGCGCGGCAAGGGAAATGCCGGAATGAACGGCGGGCCTGCGGGCGATCTGCTCATCAATATCGAAGAAAAAAAGCACGAGTTTTTGCAAAGAGAAGGGATGAATGTCATCTACGATCTCTACCTCAATTTTGCCGATGCTGCGCTCGGAACTTCGGTCGAGGTGCCTGTGATCAGTGGAAAAGTAAAAATCAAAATACCCCCCGGTACCCAAAGCGGGAAAATATTCCGCCTTACCGGAAAAGGATTGCCCGCGATTCAAAGTTATGGCAGAGGCGACCAACTGATCCACGTCAATATCTGGACGCCCAGAAAGCTGTCCGACAGTGAGCGGAAAATCCTGGAGGGACTGAGAGATATGCCAAATTTCAAGCCGCAGCCCGGCAAATCCGACAAGGGCTTTTTTGATAAAATGAAAGATTATTTCGGATAATTTTTTAGATACCTGTAAAAAGTAGCCACAAATGCTTTTCTTCGTTTGTGGCTTTTTTTATTGTATTTTCGAAGCAAATGCCTTCAGATACAATTTTCACTTTTGTAAAAACCCGATTGAATGAAAACCCTTCACGTCATATTTGTAATCGCTGCGTTCGCCCTGTTGTCCGGTTGCGGCCCGGATTATATCTACGAACAGGAGATCGAAATACCTGATGGAAACTGGCTTTATGAAGACACCCTCAACTTTGAAGTAGAGATCACTGATACCCTGGAAATTTACAACTTGTACCTGGATATCAACCACGCAACAGATTATTCCAATCAAAATATTTACATCCTGATCTATACAAAATTTCCCTCCGGCGAACGCATCAAAGAACGCGTCAACATAGATTTCGCCGATAAAACCGGGCAATGGTACGGCGAGTGCAATAGTTCCGGATGTAACCTGCGGGTAAATATTCAAAAAGGCGCATTTTTTAACGCTTTGGGAAAACACCTTTTTACCATCGAACAATTTATGCGAACCAACCCGCTTCCAGGCATTAACAGCATGGCGTTTCGCATAGAAAATACCGGTCAAAAAAGATCTTCCGCAACGCTGCAACCAAAATAAAATACACCTTTTATAGTATAGCGCTCGGCTCCAAAACACCTTACTTTTGTATATGGATTTTTAATATCCAAGCCCTCCCCCCCATCTCCGTTTCCTGGATAATTACTTACTTCTTTTTAACCAAAGGCCGATTGAATATGGACATGCGAAATTTTGTTTTCGGTGTTTTTCTGCTTTGCTTTTTTTCGGGCAACCCGCTGATCAACGTTGAATACTTAGCTATTGAAACACTTACCGAAGAAATAAATACCCGTTATTACGACGAAATCTCTCCCTGTGTCAGCCCTGACGGACAAACCATTTATTTCACCAGAGTCGGATCGCCGGTTTTTGATAAAACCCTGATAGAGGACGGCGCTGATCTTTCAATATCCTTCGACGAACAAAAATTCGAAAAACATCTTTCGGACATATACTCCATCCTGGCAGGAGAGCAAGTGTCAGATCCCGTCCGTTCTTCTTTCAACCAGGATATATGGATCGCCCGCTCGGTGAATATTGAGTTCGATAAAGTGGAACATCCGGGTTACCCGTTGAACAACGCCTTGCCCAATAGCGTGAGCACCATCGATCCCTCCACTCAGGACCTGATCGTTATCAACCAGTTTGTAGAAGGTGGCGGGATGAAGAAGGGCTTTTCAAAAGTTCGAAGAGATGAATATGGCAACTGGACTTTCCCCGAACCCATTGAGATCAATAATTACCACAATTCTGGTCCCGATGTAAACCTCACCATGAGCATCGACGGCCAGGTCATGATCATGGCGCTGGAGCGGGAAGACAGCTACGGGAGGAGCGATTTATATGTTTCTTTCAAAACTCCGGAAGGCCGCTGGACAACTCCGAAAAATCTGGGCAGAGAGGTAAACTCCCCTTTCCGCGAAGGCACGCCCCATCTCGCCGAAGATATGCGGACACTATATTTCAGTTCAAACAGAGGAAGGAAGGGCAGCGATATTTTCGTTCAAACCCGCCTTGATGATACCTGGCTGAACTGGTCGGCGCCAAAAAAATTCACATCGCCCATCAACTCCGCTGCCGACGACAGCCACCCTTACTTCAATGAAGCCACCGGCTATTTGTATTTCACATCAAAGCGAAACGGCTCCAGCGACATTTTCCGCGTTCAACTGGCCAAACCTAAACCAAAAGGACTGATGGCGAAAACCCGGATCCGCAATCAGAACACGCTGGAAAACCTGGATATCAATGTTATGATCAAAAGGAGCAACCTCACCGAATCGCTCAATGCTTATGACGGAGTTTTGAAATTCAATATGGTCGAAGGAGAAAAATGCTGGATCATCATTGAAAGCGAAGGGTACTTCGATTTTTATAAAGAAATAACTTACGAAGATATCGCTGCCGCCGGCGAAGAAGAATTTGAACTGCTGCTCGACCTTAAACCCATCGAAACCGGATCGAGCTTTATCCTCGAAGCCATCCAGTTTAAACAATCCGAAGCCGTTGTCCTGGAAGAATCGTATCCATCTCTCAATAACCTTTATCGGTTTTTGAAAAGAAATAAAAACATTCACATCCAAATCGCCGGCCATACCGATAATGTAGGCGATAAAAAAGCCCTTCAGCACTTATCTGACAAGCGGGCGGATACCATAAAAAATTATCTGACGGAGAAAGGCATTAAACCGGAAAGGCTCGAAACCAAAGGCTTTGGAGGGAATTTCCCATTGAATGATAATGCCACTGATATGCAAAGAGCCAAAAACCGGCGCGTTGAAATTATCATCATAAATGATGGTACAAACCAATCCGGACACGCTCCCCGAAAGTAAATCCTGATTTTTTCGACTTTTTGTTCAAAGACTTCCGAAGGACTATCTTATTTTTGAAAAATGTGGGATAGTCGAAAAATAATGCTGTTGTTTTGTTTGCTGGGTATCCTCCTTCTGAGTTTTTGCCACCAAAGCGAAAACCCTCAGAGGAATACCCTGAACTATTTAAACCTGCATGATTCCGTGGATTACGTGGGCATGAATACCTGCAAAACCTGTCATGCTAATATCCACGAAACTTTTATCCATACGGGCATGGGAAGATCGCTCGACCGGGCAACTGCCGAAAAGAGTTTTGCCAGCTTCGGCGAACACAACCTGGTTTACGATCCGGTTTCCAACTTTTATTACAAACCTTTTTTTCGCGACAGCGTCCTGTACATCACCGAATTCCGGATTGAAAACGGTGATATTATCCACAAAAGGACTGAAAAGATCAGTTACATCATTGGTTCCGGGCAACATACCAATTCTCATATTATCGACATAAACGGTTACTTTTTCCAGGCCCCGATCACCTTTTATACACAAAAGAAAAAATGGGACTTGGCGCCCGGCTTTGAAACGGAAAACCTGAGATTCGACAGAATCCTAACCACCGAGTGCATCACCTGCCACAATCACTTTCCAAAACACATCGAAGGTTCGCTCAACAAATACGAAAGCATGCCCCGAGGCATCGAATGCGAGCGGTGTCACGGCCCCGGAGGCGAGCATGTCCAGCGAAAAATGCAGGGCATTTTTGTGGATACTTCAAAATACATCGACTATTCGATCGTGAATCCCCGCAACCTGCCCCGCGATCTTCAGATGGATATTTGCCAGCGATGCCATTTGCAGGGATTGGCCGTTTTGGAAGAAGGGAAAACTTTTTTCGATTTCAAACCGGGCATGAAACTCTCTGATGTTTTCAATGTTTTTCTGCCGCGCTATACCGATTCTCACGAGCAATTCATCATGGCTTCACAGGCGGATCGGTTGCGTGAAAGCAAATGTTTTACACAAACGGAAGATTTGACCTGCCTGACTTGCCACAATCCGCATCACAGTGTTGAAAAAACCGATCACAACAATTACAATCGCGCCTGCATTTCCTGCCATCAGGGAAAAGAAATATCCTTTTGTTCGCTGTCAGAAAAGGCATTGTTTGAAAAAGGGAATGATTGTGTTGCATGCCATATGCCCCGTTCAGGTAGCCTGGACATTCCTCATGTGAATATCACAGATCATTTTATCAGCAAAACCACGGCGCTTAGAGGCGATACCATTTCGGAAGCTAAAAAAAATGAGATCGCCAGGTTTCTGGGTTTAAAAATTCTGACAAAGGAAAAAGCCACGCCGCTCGAAATGGCTAAGGCTTATCTCGCACAATTCGATAAATACACACCCGCCGCGATCATGCTGGATTCCGCAAAGCACTACCTCGACCTGTGCGAATTGCCTTTGGAAAAGAAATTCAACACAATTGTCCATTATTATTTTGCTTCGGAAAGCTATCGTAGTATTGTTCAATTGGTGGAAAAAAAACCAAACCTTGATATCAGCGATAGCTGGACATTTTACCGAATCGGAGAGGCATATTTTAAAAAAGGAAATCCGACCAGCGCTTTAGTGTATTTTAAAAAAGCAACTGCTCAGATGCCCTTCAATCTCGATTTCCAGGAAAAGCTGGGCGCGACTTACCTTGCCCTGAACTACCTTCCGCAGGCTTTGGAAACTTTCAAATTTATCACCACAGAAAATCCAAAAAGAAAAATCGCTCAAACCAACCTCGGCTATACCCATGCCCTCCAGAGTGATTTTGAGGAAGCAGAAAAACTTTACGATATTGCCATCGCTTTAGACCCTGACTACGAACAGGCTTTGCTGAACAAAGCAGCTATCCGATTACATAAAAAAGATCGCGTTACCTGTTTAAAATTGATTGACCGGATACTGAAAATCAATCCGGAAAATCAACAGGCAAAAGCTTTACGCGAAAGACTGATTAAATGATAAACCGAAGATCATACCGCCTCAAACCGGGAAAGATTTCCAGCCTCAAAATCGCAGAAGAGTCGATTTCCGATCCCCAATCCAACGAAGTTACCGTTGAGGTGCATTCGATCGGATTAAACTTCGCCGATCTCTTCGCGATTTGGGGTTTGTACAGCGCAACGCCGAAGGGTGAATTTATTCCCGGACTTGAATATTCGGGGGTTGTGCTGGCCGCAGGTGAAGATGCAACCCAGTTCAAAGCCGGAGATCGTGTGATGGGCGTTACGCGGTTTGGAGCTTACACTACTCATTTGAATATCGATGCCAGCTACGTCGTTCCGTTGGCTGATGACTGGAGTTTTCAGGAAGGCGCGGGGTTTTTGGTACAGGCGCTCACTGCTTTTTACGGATTGCTGCACCTGGGCAATCTACAGCGCAACCAAACCGTGCTGATCCATTCGGGAGCCGGAGGCGTCGGCCTGTTTGCCAACAAGATCGCCAAAAAATACGATGCGTTTACGGTCGGCACAGTCGGCAGTTCCTCGAAGCTTGATTTTCTGAAAAAAGAAGGCTACGACAGGGTTATCGTTCGCGGGGAAGATTTTAAAAAGCAACTGAATGACAGCCTGGACGGAAGGGAGTTGCATCTTGTGATGGAATGTATCGGCGGCAAAATATTGATGGCCGGTTATTCGCGGCTGGCACCGATGGGGCGCATGATCGTGTATGGTTCTGCTCGATATGCACAGCCGGGCGACAAGCCGAATTTTCTCAAAATGGCTTACCAATTTTTTACCCGCCCAAAGATCGATCCGCAAAGAATGATCGAACAAAACAAAAGTATCCTGGGCTTCAACCTCATCTGGCTCTACGACAAAGTGGAACTGATGCGCAGCATTTTAGAAGAGTTGGAACTACTAAACATTGGAAAGCCGCACATCGGCCACCAGTTTGATTTTGAAAACCTGAAAGATGCCATCAAACTTTTTCAAAGCGGAAAAACCATCGGGAAGGTGGTAGTGAATGTGAAAAAGTAGGGGTTTGTTTGAAAGTGGCGATATAAATTGATTGTGAAAATTTTGTTGGGGAAAGCTGGTGTGAATAGAAGAATTATTTGGTTTGGGTATGGATTCCATAATTGTGTGCTTCACCTTAAAAAAACAACTATACACGACACCGCATAGACCCGCCCGCCTGACGTCGGTCGGGCAGGCCTGCCCCGACAAGTAGGGGTTTCGGATTTAGAAAATAATTCCCGACGTGTCGGGATCGGTTTATCCGTGAACAAGTATAACCTGCTAAATTCAAAATAATCGAAAAAAACAAGTTGGGAATATTGCCTGATTCAAGATGTTTTGTAGTTTTGTCAAAAGTTGACAAGAAAATAAAATCAAGTTTGATGAAACCAAAATTTGGCGAATTTATAAGAAAGCAAAGGATTGGTAAAGGCTTAACCCTTGCACAGTTAGCTGCGAAACTTGAAATGGATACAGCTAATTTGAGCAAAATTGAAACTGGAAAACGAGATTTTGACGAAAAGCGAATTCCAAAACTAGCAGCGATTTTTAATTTGGACTCGAGCGAATTGAAGGAAGAATTGCTTAGCGAAAAAATTGCCAATAAGCTTTACAAAAATAACTGTTCTGATAAAGTCCTTTACCTTGCTGAGGAGAAAGTGAAATACTTGAGGCAAGTAAATTCAAATCAGGGAAAAATCAATTTGTAAAAAATAAAATAACAAAAATGTTCAAATTAAAAGAAAAACCATTTTACCAAACTGATTTAGGAGGTGCTTATCTCGGGGATAGTTTGGAATTAATGAAAGAAATTCCAGATAATTCAATTGACCTTATTTTGACCTCACCTCCTTTTGCCTTAACCCGTCAAAAGGAATATGGGAATAAGCAAGAAGAAGAATACATAGAATGGTTTTTACAGTTTAGTGAAAGATTTTATAGAATATTGAAGGCAGATGGCTCACTTGTAATAGATTTAGGTGGCGCATATATACCTGGTTTTCCTGTCAGGAGTATTTATCAATTTGAACTATTGGTGAAACTTTGCAGGGAACAAAATTTTTATCTCGCCCAGGAATTTTTCCATTACAATCCATCAAGACTTCCTACTCCAGCGGAATGGGTTACAGTCCGAAGAATAAGAGTGAAAGATTCTGTCAATGTTGTCTGGTGGTTATCAAAGACCCCCAATCCAAAGGCAAGTAACCGAAGAGTTTTAAAGCCATATAGCGAAAGCATGAAAAACCTGATAAAAAATGGTTATAAGGCTAAATTACGCCCGAGTGGTCATGATATATCCGACAAATTTGGTAAAGATAATGGAGGGGCAATACCACCAAATTTATTGGAACTTGCAAACACAAATTCAAACGGCCAGTACCAAAGGAAGTGTAGAGAAAATGGAATCAAACCGCACCCTGCAAGATTTCCGAAAAGCTTTGCAGAATTTTTCATCAAATTCTTGACAGAAGAAAACGAAGTTGTATTAGACCCTTTTGCCGGTTCCAATACAACAGGATATGTAGCAGAGGAATTGGGAAGAAAGTGGATTTCTGTTGAATTGAATAAAGAATATCTGGAAGGAAGCATTTTTAGGTTTGAAAATGAAGATCAGCCTCTTTTCCCTTCAAAAATAAAATCTAATGGCGCCAAAGCATCGAAAGTTCGAGTTACTTGAAATCATACTCCAGGCAATTAGAGATGACGAGTGGAATATTTTATATCTATCAGACCCAAAATTCCACCCATTCAGGTTGAAAATTTATAAAGATGATGAAAGCTACAATATCAGAGTATATATCTGGAATTTGACACATGGCGGAGGAAAAGCAAGACCTACTGATGAGTACCGTATCCAAATTACAGGTGTTGACCAATTCGAAAAGGAAATTGACGGAAAGACCGTAATTCTTGGATGGTGGAAAGAAGGAGAAGTCTTTGCCGGATTTGATTTCAACAAACATACTGGAACTTTAGGATTTTCACCTTCCATTCAAATCCGTGAAGAAGCCTTGAGAAAAGCTTTTATTAAAGGAATCGCTCCTTGGACAAAGGAAAACCAAGAAATTGCAATTGCTTTCCGTCCTGACTTTTTTGTTGAGTACATTAAGAACTTAGAATCATTGCATTCCTTTGGCGAATCAGAGAATGATTTGGAAATCCTGTCAAAAGTTACTGAAAACCCCGATGCCGTTAATGCTACGCAAATAGCTACGATTACAGAAGAAAGACAGATAACGGTATCCAATGTCAAAAAGAAAATTAGAGACAATAGTTTCAAATCAAGAATCCTTACCTCATATAGTAATAAGTGCGCGTTTTGCAATATGCAATTAAAGTTAATTGATGCAGCTCATATAGTTCCAGTTCATTATGACGGAACAGATGAAACAAGTAATGGAATTGCCCTTTGTGCATTGCACCACAGAGCATACGATAGAAACCTTGTCACCTTCAATGAAGAATATCAAATACGTTACAACGAAAATGAATTCAATAAACTCAAAGAAATAGGGTTAGACGGAGGAGCTGACAAGTTTATCAACCAATTACGGTCAATAATTAATTTACCACCTGCAATAAATGACAGACCACATATTGAATATATTAAGATTGCAAATGAAATAAGGGGATGGAAATAAAATAGATATTAGAACAAACACGGCGGATACATAATGCACAAGTGCAATAGCTCCTAAAGTAGGGGCGGCTGCGTTTCCAATCCTGTCATGGTCAATTATGAAAACTCTTATTTTACAATGCCCCCTTCCCCCCCTAAAACCGCAAATGCTTCACAGTCAACGAATTGTTAATAAGCTGTTTTAAAGAATCGATTCCGATTTTCAGGTGCAACTCAACAAAGTGATCAGTGACGAGTTTATCGCTGTGTTCGGTTTTCACGCCTTCGGGTACCATAGGCAAATCGGAAACCAGGAGCAATGCCCCGGAAGGAATATGGTTTTTAAAAGCAGCAACAAAAATGGTCGCCGTTTCCATGTCGATGGCGATGGGGCGTAGCGATTTGAGGTATTTTTTAAAATCGCGGCGATGTTCCCAAACGCGCTTGTTGGTGGTGTAAACCGTGCCAGTCCAGTAATCCCGATTGTAATCGCGGATGGTGGTGGAAATAGCTTTTTGCAAAGCAAAGGAAGGCAGCGCAGGTACTTCGGGAGGCAGATAATCGTTTGAGGTTCCTTCGCCCCGGATCGCCGCAATAGGCAGGATCAGGTCACCGACTTTGTTTTTATTGCTTTTCAAACCGCCGCATTTTCCCAGAAACAAACAGGCCTTTGGTTGCACGGCGGTGATCAGATCGACGATCGTTCCTGCATTCGGGCTGCCCATGCCGAAATTGATGATCGTAATATCGCCGGAAGTTGCGGACAACATGGAGCGGTCTTGCCCCCGGATCGGTACCCCATTCCATTCGGCGAACATTTTGACATAATTGCTGAAATTAGTCAACAAAATATAGCTGCCGAACTCTTCAAGGGGAGTCCCGGTATAGCGGGGAAGCCAGTTGTCAACAATCTCTTTTTTGGTTTTCATAAAAGGGGATTTTTATAAAAACGTATCCGCTATCGCGTCAGGTACATCGAGCGATTTCGGTCCAGTTCCCTGAAAAACGGATCTGTGGTACCTTTTATAAAATGAATGGCCTCACCCGTGGACTTCATTTCCGGCCCCAGGTTTTTATCAACATTGGTGAATTTGTCAAATGAAAACACGGGAACCTTGATCGCGTATCCTTCCAGCTTTTTTTCGATCTTAAAATCTTTGAGCTTATGCGTACCGATCATCACCTGTGTAGCTATTTTCAAATAAGGCACCTGGTAGGCTTTGGCAATAAAAGGCGTAGTGCGGGAAGCTCTTGGATTGGCTTCAATGACATATACGTTTTCGTCTTTTATGGCAAACTGGATGTTGATCAGCCCCTGGATATTTAATGCGAAAGCAAGCCGGTTGGTATATTCGATCATGGTTTCAATCACTTTTGGGGAAAGACTGTAAGTCGGCAAAACGGCAGAGCTGTCGCCGGAGTGAATGCCCGCCGGCTCAATGTGTTCCATAATGCCCATGATGTGTACCTCTTCGCCGTCGCAGATGGCATCTATCTCAGCTTCTTTTGCTCTTTCGAGAAACTGATCGATGAGCACCTTATTGTCGGGAAGGTGTTTGAAAATGCTGAGCACGTGGCGCTCCAACTCTTCGTCGTTGATCACGATCCGCATCCTTTGACCTCCCAAAACATACGAAGGCCTCACGAGCACGGGGTAGGAAACCCGCCGTGCAATCGCCAGGGCTTCGTCGGCATCGGTAGCGGAGCCGTAATCGGGATAAGGGATTTCAAGCTCTTTCAGCAGGTTGGAAAACGCGCCCCGGTCTTCTGCAAGGTCCATCGACTTGAAACTGGAGCCGAAGATCTTGATACCGTTTTTATGGAATTGCTCGGCCAGCTTGAGCGCTGTTTGTCCGCCTAGTTGAACGACCACACCTTCGGGTTTTTCGAGGTCGATGATCTCCTTGATATGCTCCCAGAAAACAGGTTCGAAATACAATTTATCGGCAATGTCGAAGTCCGTTGAAACCGTTTCGGGATTGCAATTGATCATGATCGCTTCATAGCCGGCTTCTTTGATCGCCAGAATGCCATGTACGCAACAATAGTCAAATTCGATCCCCTGCCCGATCCGGTTTGGGCCGGAACCCAAAACAATGATCTTTTTTTTGTTTGAAGGGATGCTTTCGTTCTCTTCGTCAAAGGTAGAATAGTAGTAAGGTGTTTGCGCTTCAAATTCAGCGGCGCAGGTATCCACGAGTTTATAGGTTCTGCGGATGCCGAGTTTCAACCGCTGGCGGGTCACTTCCTTTTCATTGATTCGCAACAACCAGGCGATCTGGGCGTCGGAGTATCCCACCTCTTTCAACTCCCTGAAAAAATCTGCCGGAATATCTTCCGCTACATTGTAGCGCATCATGCGCTCTTCCATTTTTACCAGGCGCTTGATTTGTTTGATAAACCAGGGATCAATCAAAGTCAGTTTCTGAACGGTTTTTTCAGGAACACCTAATCGCAGGGCATCCTTCAGGCGATAGATCCGGTCGTCACTGACCTGTTCGAGGCGTTCGAGGATGTCTGAAGTTCTGATCCATTCCTTTTTGTCAGCGCCAAGCCCTGTGCGGTTGTTTTCCTGCGACTGACAGGCTTTCTGCAAGGCTTCCAGGAAATTGCGGCCAATGGCCATCACCTCACCGACGGATTTCATCTGGAGGCCGAGCCGGTGATCTGCACCCTGAAATTTTGAAAAATTCCATCGCGGCATTTTTACGATCACGTAATCAAGTGTGGGTTCGAAATATGCCGAAGTGGTTTTGGTGATCTGGTTTTTCAGTTCGTCGAGGTTGTAACCAATAGCGAGTTTTGCAGCAACCTTGGCAATGGGGTAGCCGGTAGCTTTGCTGGCCAGAGCCGAAGAGCGCGAAACACGTGGGTTGATCTCAATAGCGATCAGCTTTTCCGTTTCAGGGTCTTGTGCAAACTGCACATTGCAGCCGCCTGCGAAATTACCCAGCGAGCGCATCATTTTAATGGCGTCGTTTCGCATTTGCTGAAATCCTGTGTCCGAAAGGGTCATAGCCGGGGCCACCGTGATGCTGTCGCCGGTGTGGATGCCCATTGGGTCGAGATTTTCCACCGTGCAGATTATGACCACATTGTCGTTGTTGTCGCGCAATAGTTCCAGTTCGAACTCCTTCCAGCCCAGCACGGCTTTTTCTACCAAAACTTCATGGGTGGGAGAAGCATTCAACCCGCGGCGAAGCGCCTCATCGAAAAATTCAGGGGAGTGAACAAACCCGCCTCCCGTGCCACCGAGCGTGTAGGAAGGGCGAATGACGAGCGGGTAGCCGATTTTCTGTGCGGCTTCTTTTCCTTCGAGGAAAGAGTTGGCGATAAAAGAAGGCGCAACGTCCATTCCTATTTCAAGCATCAATTTTCGAAAGGACTCGCGGTTTTCCGTCAATTCGATAGCATCGAGATCGACGCCGATAAGCCGCACATTGTATTTGTCCCAAACTCCCTGCTTACCTGCGTCGATGGCAAGGTTGAGGGCGGTTTGCCCGCCCATGGTTGACAGAACAGCATCGATCTGCTTTTCCTCCAGTATTTTTATAATGCTTTCCACCGTGAGGGGTAATAAGTAAATATGATCGGCGGTGACCGGATCGGTCATGATGGTCGCCGGATTGGAGTTGATGAGGGTTACTTCGATGCCTTCTTCCCGGAGTGAACGTGCGGCCTGGGTTCCTGAATAATCAAACTCACAAGCCTGGCCAATGATGATGGGTCCACTACCGATGATGAGGACTGATTTGATCGATTTATCTCTGGGCATGTAATCGCTGAGGTTTTTAAGATTTGCGGAATTTTGGCTGCAAAGATAAAAAACGGATGAGAAATAGTGGGGTAAAACCTGTGAAAGAAAAAATCTACTCCGCCACCTCCACGTCGATCGGCGCAGTGTAGTATTCTATGAAACAGGGCTTACAAACCGATCAGTCTGTAAGCCCCGTTCGCGTAGCCGGTGTTGTGAGTAGCATTTATTCCTCAATCCACACTTGGAATTGACCATGCTCGAAAACAATGGTATCGGGGTTAGCGGGGTTGGATATATTATCATTCGGGTCTCTGAATAATTTAACCCTGAACTCGCCGGATAACAGCCTTGATGCTTCATCATAGCTGTGAACGGTAACAAAGCTTGCTGCCTCCGCTTCATCAACTATGTAAA
>CAZKDA010000029.1:0-31254 GCA_964551455.1 uncultured Saprospiraceae bacterium | reverse complement strand
GGCGTTTGGGCTGCGCCAGGAAGTTGCGATCTAGTTTTTCATAAAAAGTATATTCGTCGTAAAAATACTGGTGATTGCGGAAGGACGTTTGCTCCTGCAACTGCCGGTATCGTTTTGCCGTGCGGTCGATATGGTGGTAAATATCGCGGTTGAGCAACTCTTCGAGCAGGTGGCTTTTTTCAAGTTGTGGATTGCCGGCCATCGAATGTTGCGCAAGGAAACCATAAGCCAGTTGCAGCAAATCCGAAATGATATTGTTAATTTGCAGTTCGTTGTATTTTCCCTTCCCAAAAACTTGTGCAAAGACATTCCGCTTTTCCAGCGCCGGGTGCTGAAAATCCGGGGCATATTGCAGGATCAGATCACACAGTTTCTGAATTTTTTGGTTTTTATTGAAAAATGGCGAATACACAAAATCGCGGAAAACAGCCAGTTCTCGTGCCGAAAAATAGCGGAGTATGTCAATGATTTTTGTTTTTTGCATTTTTTGTCGATCTATAATTATTGCAGTTAAAAGTCCTATTTTATAAGTGTTTCCAATTTCAAAGTTGCTTTTAAAAATCTATAAATGCTATAAAATGTACTTTTTTTTGAATGGCTTTGAGGGTACTTTTGTATTGTGCGATGAAAAAAAGATGCTTCCCGATGCTGATAGAGATAGTTTTTTGTCTGCGCTAACCCGCCCGACCCCGCAGGCGGGCGGGTCCGCGCGATAACGCAAAACGTCACAAGTTCTGCGGGAGAAAAAAAAAGCCCGCAGCTTACGCTGATCTACGCAGATGTTGAATTGCCAATTTGCTTTTTGTTAAATGTCTTTATCTGCGATAATCTGCGCAATCTGCGGGAGATAAAAAATATCGTACAAGACCTGTAATGTGTGTCGTACAACAAGTTCTGCGTTCCAACCTGTTCCTCCTTTAAGAATATAAATTTCGCCCTCGCCGGATTGAACATTAACAATGATTAATAGTTACATTCGTAGCTGTTTTGGAACCAGCCGAGAGTTATAAAAAAAGATTTTGATTGAAATGGCGGATGTAGTGTTGCCATTAGAAATTGATTGAAAAAAAGCATCGGCGAGGTTTTCGGATTCCATACCTTTGCGTAAAATTGCTGAATATTTCAAAACCTTTGAGACCATAACCAATCGTTGCATGAAAATATTTCCGGGTGCCTTTCTGATCCTGCCTTTATTTTTAATTACAAATTCCTGTACTGAAAAAGCCGCTGAACAACCCGCAGCCCAGGCGGCGACTTTACAAGTGGAAGGGTACAAAGCCATTCCATCACCATTCAACAGCGAAGTGACCGCCACTGGCGAATTGCTGCCGAAGGAACAGGTATCGGTCATGGCGCCTATGTCAGGGCAGGTGCTGGAGATTTTTTTTGAAGAAGGCAGGCCGATTAAGCAAGGGCAGCCGATCCTTCGCATCGACGACCGAAGCTGGAAAGCACAAATGGCTGGCCTGGAGGTGGAACTGGAGGTTGCCAAAAAAGATCACGAAAGGAAACAGACCTTGTTGCCATTGGAAGGAAGTACGCAGGAAGAGATCGACAACGCCTATTCTGCCATTGAAATGCTGAAAGCACAGATATTGCAGTTGCAGATCAATATCGACCTGGCGAATATTACGGCGCCTTTTTCGGGACAACTGGGGATGCGAAATTTCAGCAAAGGGGCATTTTTGAGAGAAGGAGATATCATTACCACCCTGACCGATATCAGCCAGTTGAAATTAGATTTTTCTGTTCCGCAGCGATATAAAAGCAGTATTTCCGTTGGGAAAAAGGTGCTGGTGTCGATAGAAAACGATACCCTCCAGGCCACGGTGTATGCCATTAATCCTTTGATCGATGTACAATCCAGAAGGTTAAATGTCAGGGCTTTATTAAACCAACCGCCCGGAAAAACCATCATGCCGGGCGCTTTTGCAGAAGCCCTTATCACCACCGATTTTATTGAAAATGCGCTCCTGGTGCCTACCCAGGCCGTTGTGCCATCTATCAATGAACAAACGGTGTATGTTTATAAAAGTGGAAAAGCTGTAAAAAAGGTGATCGAAATGGGAAACCGGACAGCCGACAAAGTACATGTGTTGAGCGGTATCGAAACCGGTGACACACTGATCACAACAGGATTGCTTTACGTAAAAGACGGGATGCCCGTTGATTTACAAACAATAAAATAACACGGCGCCAGATGACACTTTCCGAACTAAGTATAAAAAGACCGGTTTTAGCGACGGTATTCGCCATCGTGATCGTGCTGATGGGCGCAGTGGGTTTTTCCTCATTGGGCGTCCGTGAATACCCCAGCGTGGATCCGCCGATCATCACGGTGCAAACCAACTACACCGGCGCCAATGCCGAGATCATCGAATCGCAGATCACAGAACCGCTGGAAGAACAGATCAACAGCATCGATGGGATTAAGGTCATTAGCTCCATCAGCACGGATGGAAGGAGTACCATCACCGTCGAGTTTTTACCAAAAATTGATTTGAACAATGCCGCCAATGACGTCCGCGATAAGGTATCGTCCGCTGTCCGGAATTTGCCGCCCGACGCCGATCCTCCTGTTGTAAACAAAGCTGACGCTGATGCGGAAACCATTCTGTCCATCACCGTTCAGAGCGACAAAAGGGGTTTGCTGGAATTGACGCAAATCGGCACCAATATTTTTAAAGAACGCCTGCAAACGATACCGGGAGTCAGCAGCATCCGAATCTGGGGTGAAAAAAAATATGCGATGCGCCTGGAACTCGATCCCGCAAAGATGCGCGAACTGAACGTCACGCCAATAGATTTGCAAAATGCTTTGAACACGCAGAATATCGAATTGCCATCGGGCAGGATCGAAGGGAGGGAAACCGAGCTCACCGTGCGCACCATCGGGCGTTTATACACTCCCGAAGAATTTGAAAATCTGATCATCCGCGAAGAAGGCAGCACACTGATACGAATGAAAGACATCGGAAGTGTGCGGCTGGGAGCGGAAGCCGAGCGGACGCTGCTCCGCGGCAACGGTGTCATTCCGATGGTGGGCATTGCCCTGCAGCCGCAGCCCGGCTCGAATTATATCGATATCGTCGATGAAGCCTTCCGCAGGCTGGAAATCATGAAAAAAGACCTGCCGCCCGACATTGTGCTGGATGTGGCGATGGACAGAACCATTACGATCCGCAAAGCCATCAGCGAAGTACAGATGACCATTCTGCTGGCTTTTATCCTCGTATTGCTGGTTATTTTCTTCTTTTTGAGAAACTGGCGAACCACGCTAATCCCGGTCTTGCTGATCCCCATTGCGCTGATCGGCAGCTTTGGCGTACTCTACGCCGCCGGGTTTTCCATCAACATTTTATCGCTATTGGGATTTGTGCTGGCTACGGGGTTGGTGGTGGATGACGCCATCGTGGTCATGGAAAATATTTATGCAAAGATCGAAAAAGGCATTCAACCGGTGAGGGCGGCTGTCGAAGGTTCCCGCGAAGTATTTTTTGCGATCATCGCTACTTCCATTTCCTTGGTTTGCGTATTCCTGCCGATATTTTTTATGCAGGGATTGACCGGAAAGTTATTCCGTGAATTTGCGATGGTGGTGGTCGGGGCGCTTGTCATTTCAACATTTATTACTTTATCGCTGACGCCGATGATGAGTTCCCGCATGCTGAAAAAGAGTGGCAGGGAAAATATGCTGATGCGGGCATTGGGCGGTATTGTAAATTTCAGTATAGAAAAATACACCAGTTCACTAAAAGTTTTTATGAATAACCGATGGCTGGCTTTTCCGATGTTTTTGCTCATGTCGGCTGTTATTTATTTTGCCGGATCACAGTTGAAATCGGAATTGGCTCCGATGGAAGACAAAAGCCAGTTGCGCGTAATCTCTACCGCACCCGAAGGCACTTCATTCGAGGCAATGGACAATTACCAGGTGAGCCTGATGAAACTGCTCGATACCGTTCCCGAAAAGGCTTTTTTACTGGGAGTGACTTCACCGACGTTCAGGTCTTCGACCGCGGCAAATTCGGCTTTTATCTTTATGCCTTTAAAACAACCTTCCCAAAGGAGTAAATCGCAGGATGAACTTGCCAACGAGATCAACCGGAAGTTGCGGCCAATGACCTTTGCAAGGTCTTTTGTCGTTCAGGAACCCACGATCAGTGCTGGCAGCGGGCGCGGCAGTTTGCCTTTGAATTTTGTACTCCAGGCTCCGGATCTCGAGCGATTGAAAACCGTGCTCCCTGAATTTATGAACCGGGTGGAAAACAGTCCCGTTTTTTCTGTTTCCCAGGTGGATTTGAAATTTAATAAACCAGAGATCATCGTTTCCATAAACAGGAATAAAGCGCGGCTGATGGGCGTAAGCGTAGCCGACATTGCGCTAACCCTGCAAACTTTTTTGAGCGAACAGCGAATGGGGTATTTTATAAAAGACGGAAAACAATATTACATCATCGCAGAAGCTGCAAAAGAGAAAAAAGACGAACCTTTGGATGTTAACAACATTACGGTGCGCAATGCCAACAACCAGATGATCACCCTGGACAACCTCGTAGATATCGAATACAGGAGCAGGCCGCCGTCCTTGTTGCGGTACAACCGCTATTCTTCGGCAACGATCGACGCTGCTCCGGCGCCGGGTTACACCCTCGGCGATGGCATCGAGGAAATGGAAAGGATTGCCGACGAAGTTCTCGACGAGTCGTTCAGCACCGAGTTGGCGGGCAGCGCCTCCGATTTTGCGGAAAGCTCTCAAAGCACTATGACCATTTTTATTTTTGCATTGATCCTGGTTTACCTGACGCTGGCAGCGCAGTTTGAAAGTTTCCGCGACCCCACGATCATCATGCTCACGGTGCCTTTGGCGCTGGCAGGAGCTGTTGCAACGCTTTGGGCATTTGGCCAGACCCTCAATATTTTCAGCCAGATCGGCATGATCGTCCTCGTGGGGATCGTCACCAAAAACGGCATATTGATCGTAGAGTTTGCCAACCAGAAAAGGGATGCCGGCATGCCTTTAAAAGAAGCGGCTTTCGAAGCAGCATCCCAGCGGTTCCGGCCTATCCTGATGACCAGTTTGTCCACGGTGCTGGGCGCCCTGCCCATAGCTTTGGCTTTGGGTGATTCTTCTGCCAGCCGGATTCCCATGGGTTTGTCCATTATCGGCGGGCTTTTACTTTCGTTGGTTTTAACATTGTACATCATCCCGGCTTTATATACATACATGGCCAGTAAAGAGAATAAAATCATTGATGAAAAATATTTTAAATAAAGTCATCCTCCTTGCAGCGATTTGTTTAGGTTTTGAGAGTTCTGCTCAAACACTCGGCGAGCTGATCAACACGGCTTTGCAAAACAATTACCAGATCAGGATTTTGAAAAATGAAGCCGAAATAGCTGCTACCAACAACTCGAAAGGTAGCGCCGGAGAATTGCCCGTAGTCGATTTTAACGGCAGTTATAATAATTCTTTTAACAATACGCTTCAAAAATTCGCGGACGGTACGGTGAGGCAGGGCGATTTTGCCAGAACTTCCAATATCAATTTAGCTTTGGTTGGAAACTGGACGATCTTCGACGGTTTTCGCATCGATGCCCGAAAAGAGCAACTGGATTACCTCGAAAAAATCGGAGAACTAAATTCCAAATTCTTTATTGAGCAAACGGTTTCAGATATCGCATTGGCTTATTACCAGCTTGTTTTTGAAAAACTGTTGCTCAATAATTACCAGGATTTGCTGGACATTTCGGCTTACCGCCTGAACATCGAAGAAAAACGAAGGGAGATCGGCCTGGGAAAAATGCTGGATTACGGACAGGCTTTGGTGGATTACCAATCGGACAGCATCAGGATTTTGGAACAAAAAAACATCATTAAAACGCTGACGATCCAACTCAACCAGGTGCTGAACACAGATTTGGAAAATGAACTTTCCATTGATGAAAACAATTTCCCCAGTCTCCCATTTCCGGCTAAAGAATCATTGTTAGAACAGGTTAAACTTCAAAACCAGCAGCTTGAAATACAACGCCTCGAAGAACTCATCTCGGAAACTGAATTGCGCATCGCCAGGGCCGACCGCTACCCCAGGGTCGATCTTTTTGGCGGTGTTGAGTACAACCGATCTATGGCGGAAGTCGGTTTTATCGAATCAAACCGCAACCTCGGACCTACGGTCGGGATCAGCGTCAGTTATCGGCTCTTTGACGGAGGAACTGCCAAACGAAATATTAAAAATGCAAACTTGAATATTCAAAATACGAAGCTCTCCCGGGAGCAGATCCACCAGGAGTTGGATGCCAATGTGTTGAGTTTGTATTATCAATATCTGTCGGTGGTCGAGCGCATTGCGTTGGCCGAGAGCAATGTTAGCGCGATGGAAAAGGTGTATCAGACTGCGAGCGAACAACTTAAGGTGGGAGCGATCAATGGTTTCGATTTCAGGCAAACCCAACTCAATCTCTTCAACGCAGAGATCACGCTGACCCGCCTGCAACTGACCCTGAAAACCATCGAGATCAACCTGAACCGCCTTTCCGGCAAAGTTTTACAATCGTATTTATAGGAAATGGAACGCGGATGACGCGGATATAGAGGATTCACACGGATTCTTTTTTGCGGCGATAACGCAAAGCGTCACAAGTTCTGCGGGAGAAAAAAGTGCCCGCAGATTACGCTGATCTACGCAGATACCTTTGGCTAAGTAGAAAATTATAAACCATTTACCTTTCTGAATATTGATTTATCGATTTCATTGCAATTGAAATTTACCAAAAGCCCTAATTTTTTACCAGATAATTTCAAATAGGTTATCAATTGCTTGTGATGTACTTCAGCCAGGTTTTCAACAGATTTAATTTCAATGATTACCTTATCGTTTACTAAAAGATCAATTCTGTATCCAACATCCATTTTTAGCCCATCATATACAAGTGGTAAAGCAACTTGTTGATTGATAAAAAGCCCTTGTTTGGATAATTCATAGGCTAGTGCAGATTCATACGCAGATTCAAGCAGCCCTGGCCCTAATGAATTAAAAACATTGAAAATGGCACCTCTGATTGCATAGGATATTTCATTCTCAGTCATGATTTTCGCTTTTATATTTTGTTTAGATATTTTCGTTTGTAAAGAGAAAGTTGTCTCGCAGAATTAAAGCGAAATATAATTACTTTGCATGTTGGATAATAGTTAAATTGTGAAAAAAAAGTGCCCGCAGATTACGCAGATGTACGCAGAAATAGGGCCCGCATTAATTATCTGCGCCAATCTGCGCCATCTGCGGGAGAAAAAAGTGCCCGCAGATTACGCAGATGTACGCAGAAATAGGGCCCGCATTAATTATCTGCGCCAATCTGCGCCATCTGCGGGAGAAAAAAGTGCCCGCAGATTACGCAGATGTACGCAGAAATAGGGCCCGCATTAATTATCTGCGCTAATCTGCGCGATAACGCAAAGCGTCACAAGTTCTGCGGGAGAAAAAAAATTAAATCTACTGAAGCCGCACCATCTGCGTTCTATTATTTGAGCTTAAAAGCTTTTTTGATCTTATCGACCATATCGAGCTTTTCCCAGGTGAAGGTTTCGACGGTTCTCTTTTTGGCATTGCCGTTGAGGCCGATGGAGATTGTTTTTTTACCGGGTACCCTTCCCATGTGGCCGTAAGTAGCCGTTTCAAAAAAGATAGGGTTTTTCAAACCAAACCGCCTGACGATGGCAGCAGGACGCATATCGAAAAGTTCTTTAAGTTTGTTTGCGATTTCGCTGTCAGACAAGCCAGGCACTGTGCAGGTTCCATAAGTGTTGACATAAAGCCCGACGGGATCCGCAATACCAATGGCATAAGCTACCTGAACGAGGCACTGTTCGGCCAAACCCGCCGCTACGACATTTTTAGCGATATGCCGGGTAGCATAAGCGGCAGAACGGTCAACCTTCGAGGCATCTTTTCCGGAGAATGCACCGCCGCCATGAGCGCCTTTGCCGCCGTAAGTATCGACGATAATTTTCCTTCCGGTCAGCCCGGTATCACCGTGAGGACCGCCAATGACGAATTTTCCGGTAGGGTTGACAAACAGTTTATATTTGGATTCAAAAAGTTTGCGGGTTTTTGCAGGCAATCGTTTCAGGGTACGCGGGATGAGGATTTCCTGAACATCTTTGCGGATTTTTGCCAGCATATTTTTCTCTTTGTCGAAATCATCGTGTTGTGTAGAAACGACGATAGTTTCAATGCGCAGCGGTTTGTGGTCGTCGCTGTATTCGATAGTCACCTGAGATTTGGAATCCGGGCGCAGGTATTTCATTTGCCTTCCGGCTTTGCGGATCGCAGCCAGTTCTTCCAGGAGCAAGTGAGAAATTTCAAGCGGCAGCGGCATGTAGCTTTCCGTTTCGTTGGTGGCGTAGCCGAACATCATTCCCTGATCTCCGGCCCCTTGTTCTTCTTCTTTTTTGCCAACGTCAACGCCTTGTGCAATATCCGCTGATTGTTCGTGAATAGCGGAAATAACGCCACAGGAATCAGCGTCAAACTGGTATTCGGATTTGGTGTAACCGATGCGTTTGATCACCTCGCGTACAGTGGATTGTACATCGACGTAAGCGCTGGAACGGACCTCGCCGGAAACTACGGCCAGGCCGGTAGTGACAAGGGTTTCGCAAGCTACTTTCGATTCGGGATCTTTGGCCAGAAACGCATCGAGGATGGCGTCGGAAATTTGATCGGCGACTTTATCAGGGTGTCCTTCAGAAACGGATTCTGACGTAAAAAGATAGGGCATTTAAAATAGTTTTAAATAGTTATGGAACAAGGTTACACAATGACGATTTGGAAAATCGCACAAATTTAGAAATACTTTGATTAATAGTGTATCGACGCCGCCAATTTTATAAAAAAGACTTCAGACTTCAGACTCCAGACCTCAGACTTCAGAGTGAAAGTGTGGAAACGGTAAACTTTAAAATGAATTATAACCTATAGGGAACTTCTAAAAATTGCCTCATCTCCCGATTTGTCGGGATTTGCAATCTCAATCTAATGGAAAAACGTTTTTAATTGTTGATAATCAATCTCTTGCGATCTTTGCGAAAAACCTTCGCGATCTTTGCGGTTAAGATTTTTGAATTTTTAGAAGTCCCCTATAGCTTAAACTCATAACGCAATGAACTACAAACCCCGACAGGGTCGGGGCGGGCTACAAACTACGAACTACAACCCCGTCCCGGTTTTGATCAACAGATTTTTCGTAGCGAGGATACCATCCTCTTCGCTCAGGTTGTTGCCTTCGTATTCGATGCCGATATAACCTTTGTAGCCTGCATCTTTAATGATCTTGAGCATTTTTGCATAGTCGGTGTGCTTTTCATTTCCGTTGCTGTCAAAATCATTGGATTTGGCGCTCACTGCGAAAGCATAAGGCATCATTTCGGCGACGCCCTGGTAGCGATCGTACCAAAGTTCGCATTCATCAACATTGGGATCGGGGTTTCCGTTGATGCAGAAATTGCCAAAATCGGGGAGCGTGCCGATATTACCTTGATTGATCTCCTTCAAAACGCCGGTGAGCCATTTTGCGTTGGATGAAAACCCGCCGTGATTTTCCACGATCACATCGATTTCAAGAAACCGGGCGTATTCTCCCAGTTTTCCGATGCCATGCACGGCAGCTTTGTGGGCGTCTTCCATAACCTTGCTGTCCGTGTGGGCATTTACCCGAATGGCATTGCAACCCAGGAACTTGGCGGCATCGACCCATTTGTAGTGGTTGTCAACAGCTTGGTTTCGCTTCCGGTTGTCGGTTTCCGCAAGGCCGCCCTCGCCATCGACCATGATGAGCAATTGCTCGACGCCATGGTCGATAGCCCGGAATTTCATATCGTTGAGATAGTTGTTGTCTTTTGCCTTATCCATAAAAAACTGGCTGACGTATTCAATGGCCGAAATACCAAATTTCTTTTTCGCAGTGGCGGCAAAATCCAGGTGATCCATCTTCCCGCTTTGGATGGTTCTGTGGAGCGACCATTGGGCGAGTGATATTTTAAAAAAAAGATTGGAATCATTGGCGTTGATGATAGCTGCTTTTTCTTCTTCGGTCATCGCGGATTGCGATGAATCATTGCAAGCTGCCCATCCTATCAAACCAATGCCAAGGGCGATCTGCCCGGAATCTTTGAGAAATTTTCGTCTTGTTCGTTTCATAAATTTAGTTTTTAAAAAAAAAATTACCTCATGTTTTTATGCACTCAAAAATAATAGAAGACAAGGGTTTGTTACCCGACTGACAAAGTTAAAAAAATATGTTTTTGAATTTTGCATAAATTCTACAGCACCCACACCCTTCAAAATCCGGCCAAAGCCATCGAGGGTTGAAGGGTTGAATTTTGAAAACATCTTGCCTAAACAATTGAAAAACAGCGGTTTGAAACCTTGTTGTGCCAGGATTTTCGCTAATTGTGCAAAACCTCGATACATTTATGTTTTCATAATTTGAAATAAAAATTAGCTTGATATTGATATTCTGAATATCTTTGTACCGTTTCTTTTATGAGAAGTTCTTTGTAATAGTGTGAATTAGTCTTCTTTCCGGTTTACTTATTTTCCTATCCAAAGAGTTTACTCGTTTTTTTTAATTTTAAATTTTTTTTGTAATGAACATTTTTGTAGCAAAATTAAGTTTCGACACTCAGGAAGACAGTCTGAAACAAGAGTTCGAAAGATTTGGCGAAGTTACCTCTGCTAAAATCATCATGGACAAGTTTACCGGAAGATCAAAAGGCTTTGGATTTATCGAAATGCCTAATGACAGTGAAGCCCAAAATGCAATTGACGACTTGAACGACAGCGTATTAGACGGCAGAAACATCGTAGTTAAAAAAGCAGAGCCCAGAGAAAATAACAACCGGGGCGGCGGCGGCGGCAGAAGAGGCGGCGGCGGTTATGGCGGTGGCTATAACAGCGGCGGCTACGGCGGTGGAAACCGTTATTGATCTGCTTTATCCGGTATTCTTTTTAAGAAGATAATCAGATACAGGATTTAATAAAAGGCTTCCAGGGATAACTTCCCTGGAAGCTTTTGTCATTTCTATAACAACCATTTTTTGCTTATCTCTCAGTATCCCTACGCTGAAAAAGCACTCAGTTTTCCGTTCTGTTTTGGCCAACATTTAATAAATGTGTTATGTTTACACAAGCCATGAAATGTGCAAATTCTGAAATGATCTGCCTTCCATGGTCATTGGTTACACAACCAAAAGCGCTATTTTTTGTAAAAAAAATTCAATTTTACCACCGTTCAAAAATTAGATATATGAAGACCATAGAAAATGTGGAACTGGCTTTTTTGAGCCACGATGATTACAGGGAATTGAAATCAGCGATGGTAAAAGCCTATACCCAAATGCCGAATTCCTACTGGGAAAAACACCAGATCAACTCATTGATAGCAAAATTTCCCGAAGGCCAGGTGGTAGTAAAGGTAAACCATCAAATTGCCGGATGCGCTTTGTCCATTATCGTTGATTATGACAAATTCGACGACCATCACACCTACGAAGAGATCACCGGAAACTTCACATTCGATACCCATTCGCCGGATGGCGATGTAATGTATGGCGTGGATATTTTCATAAAACCCGAATTCCGCGGCTTGCGGCTTGGCCGCAGGCTTTACGACTACCGGAAAGAACTCTGCGAACGCCTGAACCTCAAAGGCATCGCCTTCGGTGGCCGGATACCAAATTACCACAATTTCGCAGATGAGCTAACCCCAAAGGAATATATCGACAAGGTACGCAGAAAAGAGATCCACGATCCGGTGTTGAATTTCCAGATATCCAATGATTTTCATCCTGTGAGGGTGATCAAGGGCTATCTGCCGGGCGATGAGGCTTCCAACGAATATGCCGTGCTGTTGGAGTGGAAAAATATCTATTACCAAAAGCCGGTTCGGAAAGCAAAAACAATAAAAAGCGTAGTTCGCCTGGGCTTGATACAATGGCAGATGCGTCCTTACAAAAACCTGGATGAACTGATGCAGCAGGCAGAATATTTTATCGATGCGGTGTCGAATTACCGCTCGGATTTTGCCTTGTTTCCCGAATTGTTCAATGCGCCGCTAATGGCTGAAAACAACCACCTTTCAGAACCGGAAGCCATTCGCGAACTGGCCAAACACACCTCAACGATCGTCAAGAAATTCACCGAACTGGCCATTGGCTACAATATCAATATCATTACCGGGAGTATGCCCGAGATCTGCGACGACCTGCTGTATAATGTCGGTTATTTGTGCAAAAGAGATGGCGCTGTCGAAAGGTACGAAAAACTCCACGTCACGCCTGATGAAGCAAAAGTGTGGGGTACGCAGGGAGGCAGCGAACTCCGGGCTTTTGATACGGATTGCGGAAAGATCGGTATCCTGATCTGCTATGATTCGGAATTTCCGGAAGTAAGCAGGCTGCTGGCGGACGAAGGCATGGACATTTTGTTCATTCCGTTCCTGACAGATACCCAAAACGGCTATTCGCGAGTGCGGCACTGCGCACAGGCCAGAGCCATCGAAAATGAGTGTTACGTAGCCATTGCCGGCAGCGTGGGCAACCTCCCAAAAGTGCACAACATGGACATCCAATATGCACAATCAATGGTATTTACGCCCTGCGATTTTTCCTTTCCGGCCAACGGCATCAAAGCCGAAGCCACACCCAATACCGAAATGATCCTCATTGCCGATGTGGATATCGACCTGCTCCGCGAGTTGCACCAGTTTGGTGCAGTCAAAAATCTGAAGGACAGAAGGAAAGACCTGTTTGAATTGAGGAAGAAGATTCCCAACAAAAAACCGGGTGAGAATCATGGATAGATTGGGTTTGGGGAGGTTTTGTTTTCAGCATTTTCATAGTCGGCTAATCTTTTGTTGCTGCAAAGGTATAGGAAAATTTTTGGGTTTCCCTTTTCGGTTATTTCCTCCCAAAGGACCTTTTTTGCATTAGCACCGGGATTGTTTTTTACAGTTGACCTTAAAATCCTCTGCAAATCGAATTTGTTTAATGTCAGATGATGGGCATTGAAGTGTATTTAGCCGGGATATCTTAAATTTTTTTTCATACTTTTAGAAACAAAATTTTTTCACACCAAAACCGAAAAAATGAAAATTTCCCCCTACCCTCAGCAATTAGCAAAAATCAGATCATTACCTGCCTTTTTGTATGTTTTGGTTTTTTCAATGACAAATATTAATGCCCAAGTTTTAGTCAACAAACAATGGCAAACCTCCACCGGCAATCCATCCAGTGGAATTGAATGGTCTGCATCGGTTGCCGACATTTCAGGAAATACCTATACCACCGGGCATTTAGTTAACACTTTCTTTGATATTGAGCTATATCTTGTAAAAAAAGGTAGTAATGGCCAAACGATTTGGGAAAAGAATTTTTCTCTTGGTTCCGGAACAAAAAGCTACGGAATTGAGATGGTGTTAAATGATACAAATCTGTACGTAGCGGGAGCAACCTACAATGTTACGAACGGCAATCACGATTATCTGATACTTAAATATGACACTACAGGTACCCAGTCCTGGTACATTACTTATAACGGGGCTGCTAATGGAGAGGATATTCCAAGCTCAATTACCTGTGATTCGGGCGGGAATATATTTGTAACAGGCGGAAGTTATGGCGGAGCAAGTGATTATGATTATTTGACATTAAAGCTATCGCCAACCGGCATCATCAATTGGATTAAAACATACGACTATAGTAATTTGCGGGATGGCGCTGCGGCGGTTACAGTTGACCCCAACGGAGACGTTATTGTCGCCGGCGCCAGTGAAAACACCGCAAATAATTGGGACTATGCTACAATCAAATATGGAAATTCGTTAGGATCAGTATTGCAGGAGAAAAGGGTTGCAAGCGGAAATATCGGGCTAGATGTTCCTTTGGGATTTGCCACAGATAATTCCGGGAACTTTTATATAACAGGATACGGAGTTCCCGGTTCTGATGGCAATGATATTTATACGTTAAAACTGGATAATGAATTAAACGTAATATGGGAAAACTTTTATGATGGAGAAGGATTGGATGATCAGGGTTTCGATATAGAAGTTGATGACAATGGTAATGTTTATACCTGCGGTTATGTAAACAAAGCAAATGGAGGTTCCGACTATATTCTTATCAAATATGATAATGACGGAGATGAGCTTTGGGTGCGTCGAAGAGCCTGCCTGGAACCAACTAATCAATCAATTGCCAGGCATATAAAAGAAGATAGTTATGGCAACCTGGTCATTGCCGGAGAAGAAACAATTGGTAATAATTCGCTAATAAAAACCATTAGCTATGACCCGGAAGGTGAATTGTTGTGGGAAAATAAACATGACGGAGATGCTGGAGTTAAAGAAAAATCCTTGGAACTCATTTCAAAAAATGGCGGTAATATCGTGGTGGTTTCTCATGTGAGGCAAAATCCGTCAGGGGCTTACCAACTCATCAATTACAAAATCAAAGATGTCGAAATAACCTATGATTATGACCCGGATACCGTGGCAACTAACGTGCATGGAGAATTAATTATCCGGTTTAATCCGCAGGTTGTTGATACCGCTTTTGCAGATAACCCCGATCTTATTTTCGGAACAATTGGCCAGATCATAACAGATGCCGTATTGATTGCCAAGATGGATCAGTTATTAGATATTGAAAACAACAGCCGTCTGGAAGATTGGGTGATGTATAAACTCTTTCCTTTTTTGACCACTGCTGATAGGTTTATTCCTGCTAAAAGTGGCGAGATTAAACCTATTCCCTCTTTATGGACGTGTTATGTATTGAGGCTTGAAAGCAGTATTTCGGTATTTGATGCGCAAGATTCGCTGGAAAATATTGACTACCAGAGCATATTGTATTCCACTCCGAATTATGTGATGCGGGTACAATCGCCTCCTCTTACAGATGCAAATGATGAATATTATACATACCAGGATGGACTTTACAGCGCCACAGTCGGTATTAATATCGAGCCTGCATGGGATGAAGTGGATGGCAGCGCGGACGTTCGCGTTGGGTTTGTTGATACGGGGTTGAATTTTGATCACCCGGATTATGGAGCTAATGGTGGTTTTGGGGGGCTAAAAGAGTCGGTAGTGGAAGCTGGTTTTTTTATGTATGGCTCTCTTACGAATTATACGGACTCCGATGGGTTGTCCAATGATCCTGGTTGGGGGCATGGAACGAGGGTAGCAAGCATTGTCGGCGCTTTGCGAAACAATGAAATCGGGATCAGCGGAATTGCCGGCGGAGATATTGAAGCAGACCCTAACAATAGAGGTGTAAAGTTGTATGCTTTTGATGCTACTGATAGTGAGTTGGGAGATTTATATTTAGGTACCGGTATGCAAGGCATTTTGTATGCTGCTACCGGTGCCACCGTTATCGGCGAAGGAACCGGGCCTCCTTTGGTTGATTTCCTCAATTGCAGTTGGGGCAGGGCAGATTTTTCAGATTCGGCTAAAAAATTTATCACGGAAATCATGGAAGTGGCCTACAAATCCGAAACAACCACCCTCTTTTCCAGGGGTAACGAAGGAAATAACGCGGACTTTATGCCCGCCACCTTAAATGATAAATGGATCATCAGCGTTGGCGCCAGCGGAACCGATGGAAATCTTCTGGTTGAAACAAATAACTCTCAAGGTACTTTTAATGAACCGAATACTTTCAATGAACCATTACTTTCATCTTATGGGAATGGTATGGATTTAATTGCACCCGGCACGAATGATTTGATCGTAACTATTAATAATCAAGACCCTGAAGGTGTCCTAATAAATTGTAATGATCAAGAAATTTCTCAAATCCTGCAATACAACTGTTTCAACGGCACCTCTTCTGCGGTAGCCCATGCCACCGGAGTAGCTGCTTTGCTCCTGGAAAAGCACAGGGAATATAACATTGAATTACTTCCAGAAGACATTAAAAGGCTGATCAACTACGGTGCAACCGATTTGGGTAGCACGGGATACGATGAGTCAACGGGTTGGGGCAGGCTAAATGCCGGGGCAAGCATTGACTTGATTTCCGATGACAGGAAGGTTATCCATATCAAAGCTTTTCCTGAAACTGAGGTGATTTGCGATGGGTGTGGCATTGAACTGACACGTATTTACGACAATCCATATTCGGACTATAACGGTGATGGCATTTTCCCGAAGGAAATTCCATTTCCGGTCAAAGTTATAAAGCATACAGCTGAAATCAATCTGGATGTGTGTAATTATAATGCACAAATCCTTGACCCGGGAATATCTTTGGAAAAAGACCCGGCATGGGTTTTAAACAGCATTTCCAACCTTTGGGGAGAAGTATTTTTTGATCCTGAAAATGGCCCTCTTTACAATATTATAAACCCGGAAGATGCTATTTATTGGGAGAGTGGGCCTACCGTCTCAAACGGAAATTGCATATTATCAGGTACGATTTCAGGATACTCTTACGAAATTACTTCCGGAGACGCTGAGGGAGAAATTATTCCAAATCCCGGAGAAGCCCCTTATGTGATGTGGTTCTCCCTGCTGGTAGATGACCCCACCGGAACCCTGGAAAATGAAGAAATCATCATCGCCAATAATGAAGAGTTGGTAAGGACTTCAGGTGACCTAAAAATCAACCCAAATCCTGTAACCAATACTCTTTTTGTGAATGCCGAAATAAATGGTTCATCTTCTACGGATTTATCGATTTTTGATCTTAACGGGCGACAGATCATATCGGTTTTCCAGGGATACAAAAATGCAGGTACTCATCATTGGGAAGTTCCGGTTGAAAGACTGGTGCCAGGAATTTATATCATTAAGCTTCAAACAGATGGAGGACTTCAAATAGATAAATTTATCAAAATATAGAGCAATGAAATTTAAAATTGGATGCATTTATTTTACCTTATTTTTACTTTTCTCAGTTTATAGTAAGCTATTCTGTCAGGAAACAATCCTTTATGTGAATGATACTGCTATGTTTGCCGGTGATTTTGGAAACGGAGTTGGATCATTTAATGATTGGATTATTTTTGGAGATATTGGTGGCAATCCGGATTTTCCATTAGGCGGCGCTGCATATGTTTTTAAAAAAGAAGGAACTGAATGGATTGAAGAGGCAAAACTCATTCCTTCAACCCCTCAAGCTCAGGCAAGGTTTGGCGCTAGTGGTATATCCGTATATGAAAATCGTACTGTAGTCGGGGCAGAAAGGGACAATCAGGATTTTGGAGGAGCTTATGTTTTTAAAAGAGAAGGAGAAGCATGGATTGAAGAGGCAAAGCTACAGGCTTCCGATGGAAATTTCGGCGATCGTTTTGGATATGCCGTGGCGATTTATGAAGACTATGCGGCTGTGGGAGCGCTGGGTGATAGCGATATTGGATATGGTATCGGCTCGGTATATATTTTCAGGCGAAACGGAGATACCTGGACGGAAGAAACAAAGCTGATTCCTTCCGATGGTATGGAATATGACAGGTTTGGAGCAAGTATCGATATGGAAGGCGATTACATGGTAATAGGAGCGCCGGGAATTACAAACGAACCGGGGTCAGTTTATGTGTATAAAAAGACTGGAGAAGAATGGCAGGAAATGGCGCAATTGTTCCCTCCTGCCGGGGTAGAAAATAATAACTTTGGAAGCCGGGTTGCTATTTCATCAGGTAAAATCATAGCATCCATCCGGTACGAAGTCCTTGAAATGGAGCCTTTGCTTGGTGCAGCTTATATCTATCGGCAGGAAGGAAACGAATGGGCGGAGGAGGCCTTGCTGCTGCCTTTTGACAATACTACCGCCGAAGATTATTACTGCTTTTCGGTAGATATAAAAGATGACATCGCCGCATTTACCTTACCTGGGGAGCATAACAGCGGGCGTATTTTTGTTTTTCAATATAATGGAAACACCTGGGAGGAAAAAACTATTATCACACCTTCCAATCAAAATAATTACGATCAGTTTGGCCGGAGCATGGTCATCAATGGCCAATATCTCATTACCGGAGCACCAGGTAATAACAGCAATCCAATCCACAGAGGCGCGGGCTATGTTTATGATTTGGATATACTACTTTCTACCGGGTCTGAGATTTTGGCTGAAGAAGTAAAAATATATCCCAACCCCGTTACAAATACACTTCACATAAAAGCCGAAATAAATTCATCTTCCCCTGCCACATTATCTATCTATGATCTCAACGGGCGATTAGTTCAATCCGTTTTCCGGGGCTTGAACGGGAATACAATAAGTGTTTCTCATTTAACTCCGGGAATTTATACGCTTATACTCAAAGAAAACGGGGTTACAATTGGAACGAAAAAATTTGTAAAATTTTAGTTAGTTGTTTTTTGTAAAAATATTGTTTTCAAAGTTGCTGGTTCATAGTTTGGGAATTATCCTTGTCTCAAATAGGTTTGACAACGCCCAAACTATGAACCAGCAACACCTCCTCCCTTCATATTAACAAAAAAACAATGTCCGTTCGGATGAGGGAAATTCCCGGCAATTTGGTTAAATTTAGCCAATTGTGGTAGCAGGTGAGAAAACCTGCGCCCATTTTAATAATGAGAAAACCCACGCTATGAGAATCATGAACCTCCTGTTTTTTGTGGTGCTTTTGTACCCTCCGCTGAGTTTTTCACAACCAGTTGACACGACCCAGGCCAGGGAATATCTGACAAATGCTGTCAGCCTGCAAAAACAATTCAAACCCAAACAGGCCATCCCGCTTCTTTTAAAGGCAAAAGCGATCTATTCCGAAATTACGGGAACGGAATCGGAGATCATTTCCGATGTTTACTACTACCTCGGCGATTGTTACCTCGACCTGGGAGAATACAACATTGCGCTGGAATACCTCGAAAAATCAATAGCCATCCGCTTACAAACGACGGGGCCGGTATCTGTAAAAGTTGCCAACAATTATACGCTGCTTGGCTTTTATTACGACTATCAGGCAGCATACGACAAAGCCATCGGATTTTTTGAAAAAGCGCTGGGAATTTACAAAAACAAGCTGCCGCAAAATGATTACCGGATCGGCGTGATCTACAACAACCTGGGCATTTGTTTTTTTAAGAAAGGAGATATCCGGCAAGCTTATTTGTACTTTGAAAAAACCATTGCGATCAATATCAGCCAATTCGGCAGGGAGCATTCCATAACCGTGCAAAATTTGGTCAATCTTGGAATTTGTAATTCCAAGATGAAAAGACACGCAATGGCAGAGGAAAATTTTCGCCAGGCTTTGGATATTGCTGCTTCGACAAATGGTTTGAATACTTCCATGGGCGCTCAGCTTTACAACAGCATCGGCGTCAATTTCTTTCGCATGGAACAGTTTGACAAAGCACTGGAATACCTGGAAAAAGCGCTGAACATCAGAGTCAGGGAGCTTGGAAGCACACACCCGGAAATTGCCACCAACTATTTTGCAATCGGAGATTGCCACCTCGAATTGAAAAATTACAACGCGGCTACGCATTATTTCCACAAAGCGCTGAAAATGAACATCGAAATTCTGGGAAAAACTCACCCTGAAACAGGCTTATGTTATGAACGGATCGCCAGAGTGTTCCTGGAAAAGCAGCAACCTGCTTTAGCTCTCCGCAATATTGATCTGGCGCTGGCTGCTTTTGAATACGAAGCATCCGTTACAATATCAGCGCGTTTCGACTATCAGTTGCTCGAAGTGTTGGAATCCAAAGCCCGCATCCACAAAATGCTTTTTGAACAAAGAAAACAACCCGATCAACTGCTCGCTGCGAATCAAATCTATGAACATACGATCCGTTTTATCAATCAATACCGGGACAGTTACAACGAGGACCTGTCAAAAGAAGCGCTTGTTGACCGCTATTTCCACATCTATGATGATGCAATTGAAACGAGTTTTTTGTTGTTTGAAAAAACCCATGACGAAAATTTTCTCCGGCAGGCATTTCAGCGCAGTGAAAACAGTTCGGGGCTGGTTTTACTGGAAGCGCTTCGTCATTCGAAAGCCCAGGTATTTGCCGGAATTCCGGACAGCCTGTTAGTCAAAGAACAGCATCTCAAAGCGGATATCGCTTTTTTTGAAAACCAGAAGCGCGAAGAAGAAAATTTGAACGCTGAGAAACGGGATGCCCAAAAATTGCTGCAAATCAACAGCAAAATATTTGATCTCAAGCAGCAATATTATGCTTTGGTACACCTCTTTGAAACGCAATACCCGAAATATTTCAAGTTGAAATATGACCTGCGGCATATACAGGTTGCCGAGGTTCAACAAAATATTCTTCAGCCGGATCAGGCGCTGGTTTCTTATTTCACCGGGAAAAATTCAATTTTTGTTTTCATCATTTCAAAAAGCTCCTTTTCGGCAAAAAAGATTGAAAAAAATTTCCCGCTTGAAGAATGGATCACTACCCTTCGGTCGGATATTACGAGGTTCCAATTTCCATTCGATCTGCCGGATGATTACCATGAGGAGTTTGTGGCGCTTTCCCACAAACTCTACCAAAAGCTCGTCGAACCCATCGAAGCCGGATTGCCGGAACGGATCGTCATTTTGCCGGGCGGGTCGCTGGCTTATCTTCCTTTTGAAGCGCTGATCACCAGCGTAAAAGCCCCAGCGCATTACTACAAAAACCATCGATACCTGCTCGATGATTTTACCATCAGTTATTGTTATTCCGCTACGCTTTTGAAAGAAATGACAGATAAAAAACCAGGTAAGGCCATGGAAAATTTCATCGCAGTTGCTCCGGTTTTCGGCTCCGGATCAAATCCGGTGGCGCTGCGGTCGGGGCATTCGGTTTTCCTGAAGCACAACATCCCCGAAGCCAGAAAGGTAGCAAAACTGATCAGCGGCAAAACCCTGCTGGGAGAAAAAGCCACCAGGAAAAATTTTATCGAAAATGCCCACAAATACAGAATTATCCACCTTGCCACACACGGCAAAGCCCATGCTGAATCCGGCGAGTACAGCCATCTGGGATTTTCTGATGATCCGGAGGAGGAAGGCAGCGAATTGCTCTACGCAAAAGATATTTACAATCTCAGGCTGAACGCCGAAATGGTCACCCTCAGCGCCTGCGAAACAGGCATTGGCGAGCTGCGAAGGGGCGAGGGCATCATCAGCCTGGCACGGGGTTTTTCCTTTGCCGGTGCATCCAGCATCAACACTACGCTGTGGAGCGTGAACGACGCCAAAACCGCCGACCTGATGGCCTTTTTTTACAAATACATAAAATCCGGACGAACTAAAGACGAGGCCATGCGATTGGCGAAACTGGACTTTATCCATCACTACGATCACGCGGAAGTTCATCCTTTTTTCTGGTCGTCTTTTATTGCCATCGGAGATATGAAACCCATCGACGCCATCCATTTTGCTTCATCCGGGGGGCTTTGGCATTTTGCATTGTTGGGATCAGCCCTGTTGATCGTCGCTGTCTTTATTTATTTCAAAAAAGGGTTGTTTCGAAATATGCCGCTCAAATTTTTTTCAAGGTTTTAAAACCCGGAAAGACAAATGTTGAGAATTTTCCTCAGGATTTTTAATGTTCTATACACGACACCGCATAGACCTGCCCGTGTCGTCAGGCGGGTTTCGGATTATAAAAATTAATTCCCGACGTGTCGGGATCGGTATAACTGTTCACTGAAAATTTCGGGAAAAGAAAAATCCGAAATTTATCCGTGAACAAGTATAAAAAAAAATGATCATGAAAAACTATTCCCTCCTCTTCATTTCTTTCTTGCTTGCACAGCAGCTTACTGAAAAAACGAAAATTAAACGACTGAAAAGAAAGACATAGCGTAAATGAAGATAAACAGATTGAAACCAAGAAAGGCGCTGAATAAAGCCTTTTTGAAAGTAAAACCGAACAGGACTGAAATTGAGCGTTTCAAGACTAATCTTATCCAATTGATCGACAGGACTAATGACACGGAATCTGAAGAATTTCACAAAAACCTTGTCATTGACTTTCTGAAAAAGACCTACTACGACCCCAACCATTTTATTAATACCAAAGGACGGAATGACCTTGTAATACACAACGGAGACAAAGCCAAAAGTTCAGTTGGTGTAATTCTCGAAGCGAAAAAGCCGACCAACAAGGTTGAAATGCCGCAGGCATTCGCGAGCACCACTAAAAACAAACTAGATAGCGAGCAAATAAGTTTTGGAAAGAGGTAAGAGCAGTAAGGGTTGGTGCGAACAGGGTCACTCCGCTGGAATGGGACGAGTTGAGTGGTATCGATAGTGCTCAAGCCTATACCATCAAAAACATCTTCCGGCGATTGTCGCAAAAAGAAGACCCCTGGAAAGACATCCAAAAACACGTTATCGGGATCGCCGAACTTGGAAATGATGAATGATGAAAAGGGATATTTCCCGATAGTAGCCTTTGGGAATGAAAAAATATACAGAAAGGGTTTTGGATGTAAAATCGGTTAGGCGTCATGCTGAAAAATGACGACCTTTGAACCAAATTTATGGTAAGAGAATGAAACCAAACTTGACGATAGACTTTTTAAAACAAGCTGCTACGGAGTTCTGCAACGCTGAATCTTCTCATAAAAATGCAGACCTTTTTGGAGTTACGGATGGAAAAGCTGTTGGGACTTACATTGAACATAAGTTTCAGGGATATTTAGAAGCCAAATTTGTGTACGACAGGGGTTCGTCAGCAAATGGCATTGACTTACCAGGAGCAAATATCCAAACCGACATTAAGGTGACATCAATTAAACAACCTCAATCTTCTTGTCCCTTTAAAGACGCTACCCAAAAAATATTTGGACTTGGCTACAATCTGCTCGTATTCGTCTATGACAAGAATGATGATCCTAAATCAAGGACGACATAATAGCGTACCTCAATGACAGAAACCTTCCCGCTGACGACATTTCCCTTGGACAAATTGCAGACAGAATTCTTGCTCATACGCCCGAACAAGGTTATTTGACTATATCAAATGCATTGCAATGGCGACTGCAATATGGTAGGGTAGTTTTCTTAACTGATACGGTTTCTGGCATTTCCAAACTCATTAACAAAGTGAATCGATGAACTTTCGGGAATTAGATATACCGGCAACGATTTTTGATTTCATTAGGCAGAATCAAGATTTTTTCAAAACTTTGGAGCGTGCAAACAAGCTCCTCTATGAATCTTCTGGCATTGTTAATTTCTTTGATACAGAAGAGCAGCTTAATGAATTTGAATTCCTCACCAGAGAATTGGAGCATGTTGTTCAGGAGCCAAACAGACGAGAATATGGCGATTTTCAGACCAACGAAAAATTGGCCTTTCAATGTGTTCAATATGTGCTTTCAAAATATCCCAACACCAGTTTCGAGTTTTTGATTGAGCCAACTTGCGGGAAGGGAAATTTCATCCTGGCTGCCATAAAACAAATCGATACACTGAAAAAAATTGTGGGGATAGAAATATATCAGACGTATATATGGGAAACCAAGTTCAAAGTTTTAAATTTTTATATTCAGAATCCAAATCTTGAAAAGCCTGAAATTCATATTGTTCATGCGAATATATTTGATTATGATTTTGTGGCTCTTTCAAACAGCACTACTCATTTTACAACTTTAGTAATTGGAAATCCACCCTGGGTTACCAATTCAGAACTCGGCTCCATAGATTCCGGGAATTTACCACAAAAATCAAATTTCAAAAAACACAGTGGTTTTGACGCAATAACAGGGAAAGGCAACTTCGACATAGGCGAATATATTGCTTTAATGATTCTGAGAAGTTTCAGCCACCACAATGGATATTTCGGATTTTTGATAAAGAATTCAGTGGTTAAAAATCTGATTTATGACCAAAACCGCAATAAGTTCAGAATTGCCGAAATTGAAAAACTGAATATAGATTCCAGAAAAGAGTTTAATGTGTCTGTTGATGCTTGTTTTTTCCTCACCAAACTCAACCAGGAACCAGCGGTCACTTGCCGGGAAATAGACTTTTACTCACAAGTTCAACGAACACTATTCGGATGGTCAAATGGTTATTATGTTTATTCAGTGTCTGATTATCAGGCAGCCAATGATATTGAAGGAGTGTCTCAGTTTGTTTGGAGACAGGGTGTGAAGCATGATTGCTCAAAGATCATGGAGATTGAAAAATACAATGGACATTTTAAGAATGGATTTGACCAGGAAATTGATATTGAGGAAGATTTGGTTTATGGATTATTGAAAAGTTCTGACTTGAAAAGTAAACAAACGGATTCATTCAGAAAATTAACAATCATTACTCAAAAGAAGATTGGTCAAAATACAGATTACATTCGGAGGCAATACCCGCTCACTTTTAAATACCTACAGGCAAATAAGGCATACTTTGATAAACGTAAATCATCTATTTACAATGGGAAGCCAGACTTCTCCATCTTTGGGATTGGCGATTACTCATTCATGCTTTACAAAGTTGCGGTTTCAGGTTTGTACAAAAGCACACATTTTACTTTAGTTCTTCCGAAAAACAGCAAACCAATTATGCTTGATGACACCTGCTATTTTATTGGATTCGAGCGTTTGGCTCAAGCAAGGATAGCGCACAACCTGTTAAATCATGATCATACGCAGCAGTTTTTAAAATCCATTAAATTCCCGGATTCGAAAAGGTCAATTACTAAAGATCTATTAATGCGAATTGATTTCAACAAACTATACAATCTGGTTGATTTCAACCTGGTTCAAAGCGACTTAGGTGCTATAAAACTAAAAGACTGGGAAGAGTTTGGAAATCTGACAAGACAGAGAAAGAAAACTGAACAAATGAAATTATTCTGAAAGAATAAAAAATCCCGAATTAAAATAGGTTGACCACAAAAAAGCCCGCCCTCATGTCCAGGCTTTTTCCTCTATGGATGCTTAAAATGATTGAAATGAAAAAGTGTAGGTTTGTGTTTGTTTAAGTCATTATCGCCAACACAGCCATATATGCAGGCCGGAGAGGATTACCCCCGCAGATCGTTAAAGCTCGCCGCTTCAGCACCATTCGCTATTGCTCATTTAACCTATCCATTTTAAGTACATGTTTAAACTATCTGGGGGAAATTAATACTTTGCGTCATTGCGCCTAACGCTTGAAGCCTGCCTGTGTGCCTCGTCAGACAGGCGTTACAAGTTATGCGTGAGAAAAAATTTATCTGGTGTTCCCACAAGTCATAATTACGATGTATCGCTAGTCGGGAGACTAGCCATTTTTCCGCAATAAGTGCCGAAGCACTTAGCGAGCAAATAAGTTTTGGAAAGAGGTAAGAGCAGTAAGGGTTGGTGCGAACAGGGGAAATTTAATACTTTGCGCCTTTGCGTGAGAAAAAATTTACCGAAGTATTCCCAAAAAATAAATCGCAAAAAAATTTGCATCGATGAATTATTATTCATTACTTTGTTTTTCAAAGTACTTTTAAAAATCAATTTATGGTAATGGACAAACGAAACGAGCATCTGGAAACCCTGAGCGAAATCCGCTCGCTGATGGAGCGATCCTCCCGTTTTATTTCGCTGAGCGGATTGTCGGGCGTGGCGGCGGGAATATTCGCCCTGATGGGCGCGGCAGCGGTGTATCTCTACCTCGACATCACGCCCTTTGGCAAAGACAAATTCTATTACGTAGTGGCCCAATCCGCCAGTAAATGGGGCATGGGTTACCTCCGGTTTTTCTTTTGGGATGCCGCGATCGTGCTGATCCTTGCAGTGGTTTCGGGGATTTTCTTTACCACCCGCAAGGTAAAACGGAAGGGACATAAAATTTTCAACAAAGCCACCTTTCGCCTGCTCGTCAACCTGATGGTTCCACTGATCGCCGGAGGCATTTTTTGCCTGACGCTGATCCGCTACGGTCATTTTGCGCTGGTGGCTCCGAGTACTTTGGTTTTTTACGGACTGGCGCTCGTAAACGGCAGCAAATACACACTCGACGATATCCGCTACCTCGGCTATTGCGAGATCGCCCTGGGGTTGATCGCCATGAATTACCTCAGCTACGGCCTGGAGTTCTGGGCGATTGGTTTCGGCATTTTGCATATCGTTTACGGGACGATCATGTATTATAAATATGAAAGATAGAAAGGGCTATGGGTTATAAGTTTTTAGTGTATTAGTGTATTGGTGTTCAAGAGTTTCGATCCCGTTTACCGTTCACCGTTCACCGTTCACCGTTCACTGTTTACTGTTTACTGTTTACTGTTTACTGTTTACTATTTACCGTTTACCGTTCACCGTTCACCGTTCACCGTTTTACTGTTTTCACTTAATTAAATATCATCTGACATCCAGCTTTGAAAATCATGCAAAAAGAAAATTCCTCCATTTTTGAACGGGCCAACAACTGGCTGAAAAATTCGATCATGATCCGCCTTATCGTCATTGGGTTTCTGTTGCTTTTGCTGTTGATCCCCATTGAAATGGTAAAGGATCTCATCCGCGAACGGGAATTAAGACAGCAAGACGTCATTCGGGAAGTAAGCTCAACCTGGGGGCAGGCGCAAACGATCAAAGGATTGGTGCTGACGATCCCTTTCCGAAGCTATTCCAATGTGTATGATAAGGACAATAATCTAAAAATAATTGAATCCATAGAATACGCGCATTTCCTGCCGGAGGAGTTGAATATCGAAGGAACGATATTTCCGAAAGTGCGCTATCGCGGCATTTATGAAGTGGTGGTTTACAACTCCGAAATCCAACTGAGCGGCAGTTTTGCTTTTCCGGAATTCGATGAATGGAAAATCGAAGACAAAGATATCATCTGGGAAGACGCGGTCGTGGCGCTCGGGCTGACAGACCTGAGGAGCATTAAGGAAAATGTATCCGTCAACTGGAATGGAAAAAGTTATGCTTTCAATCCGGGTGTGGACAGGAAGGAAGTCATAGAACACGGCATCAGCACCAAAGTCCCTATCGATCCGAGGGATAGCATGAACCGTAAATTGACTTTTTCTCTGGCGCTGAATTTCAACGGCAGCGCTTCTTTGAATTTTATTCCCCTGGGGAAAACGACCCGGGTCAGCATGCAATCGGAATGGAAAGATCCCAGCTTCGACGGGGCCTTTTTGCCTGATGAAAGAACCATCAACGAGCAGGGTTTTTCGGCCAGATGGCAGGTGCTCGAACTCAACCGATCCTTTCCCCAAAGCTTCCGCGGAGCAGTGGATGGCATCTATCAATCCGCCTTCGGTGTCAGCCTCCTGATGCCGGTGGACAGCTACCAGAAAAGCATGCGCTCCGCCAAATACGCCTCGATGTTTGTGGCACTTACTTTTTTGATTTTCTTCTTTGTCCAGGCGATGAACAAGGTCAATATCCATCCGCTTCAGTATATCCTGGTTGGGTTGGCTTTGGTGGTTTTTTATACCCTGCTCATTGCATTTTCGGAGCATATTTCGTTTTTGTACAGCTACATCATTGCCAGCATAGCGATCATCGGTTTGATCGTGGTGTATGTTAAAAACATTTTCAAAAACGACCTGCTGACCCGGCTGATGGGGCTTTTGCTGGTTATCCTTTATTTGTTCATTTACATCATCATTCAATCTCAGGATTACGCGCTGATCATCGGCAGCCTTGGATTGTTTATCGTGCTGGCAACGGTGATGTATTTGTCGAGAAATATTGATTGGTACAGGATTCATGAAAAAAATAATTGACAAACTTAACAAAGCATTTGACAATAAGGTCAGGCTGGGCATCATGTCGGTACTCATGGTCAACGACTGGGTGGATTTCAATACTTTGAAAGAAACGCTGGAAGTTTCTGACGGCAGGCTCGCGAGCCATATCAAACCGCTGGAAGAAAACGGCTACATCGAAATCCGCAAAACCTTTGTAGGTAAAAAGCCGAACACTTCCTACACCGTGACCGTCGCAGGCCGCAAGGCTTTCAACGATCATCTCGATGCCCTCGAAGACCTGATCCGAAACCGGGATTGATCTCCCGGATATTTTTTTGTTTTATAACTTTGTTTTTCAAAGTTCTTTTTATAAATGAAGCTAATAAAACTAATCAAGGGGACAACTACTGGGTTATTAAAAGGATACAAATTTTCACGGACCTGCTCCGACAAGTCGGAGTGCCGCGAATTTGGTTCTAAACAAAGTATTGATTTTTAAACAATTATGATTTGTGAAATTAGCGCAAATTAGCGTCAAAAACGATTGCAGATTCAATTGTGCAACTTAAAAACTGAACGGATGAATTTTCCAACATTTCAAAATCTACCGCCGGAAGTGCAGGCCGATATCCAGGAAAGAAAACTACAGCACGAACGATTGCTCGCTGAGTTGGAGATTACATACACCGATGAAGCCACCGGTTTTTTCGGTCCCGGAAGCATGACCTGGAAATTATACCGCGAGCCTTGCGTGATCATCGGAAGTTCACGGGCCTTGCTGCTGCAAATCGCCCATCCGGCCATCGCCGACGGGGTAAAACAATACAGCAATTTTCAAAAAGAAATGGCGAAAAGAGCGCACCGCACTTTTACTACGATGAGCCGCATCTGGTTTGGTGATAAAACAACGGCGATCAATTCCGCGAAGAGATTACACAATATTCATAGCATGATCCGGGGGACGGCAGCCTGGGAAATTGAGGACGAAACAATTTACAAGCCCTACTGTGCTGCCGACCCCGATCTGCTATTTTGGGTGCTGGCTACCCTGATAGACACCACGATCGTAGCTACCGAAAAAGTAATGGGTCAGCTGCCGTTGCATGAGAAAAAGCAATTTTATGAAGAAAGCAAAGTCGCCGCGCAACTGATGGGCATTCCGCCGGAGGTGTATCCGCCTGACCTGGAGGCTTTTTACAAGCGATACCAATCCATGATCGACAGCGAAACCCTTTGCGTCGGAACATCAGGCAAAGAGATATCAGCGGCGATTTTCAAACTCCCTTTCCCTCTTAAAAAGCTGTTGAAGATCATGGCCGGCGGTTTGTTGCCAGCGAATATTTCAAAACAATTTGGCCTGGAAATGACGAAATTTTCAGGCATGATTTTCAACTTCATCATTGCAGCTTCCAAAGGCTTTTTCAAACTGACCCCGGCGACTTTGAGATATGCCCCCACATTCCACCAGGCCAATTACCGCATCAAAAAAGCCAAGGGAGACAAGGCTTCTTTTATCGAAAAAATGCACCACTGGTTGGGTAAAAATGTAAACCTGTATTTTATTTCCAACAAGCTGGATATGAAGACGGGAAGCTAAAAATGATGAGCTAGAAATGATGAATTAAGAATGATAATGTGAACGGTAAACAGGGAACAGTGAACAGGGATTGTCAAATCAGCAAATTAGCGAATTGACAAACGTGTGCCGACACAAGCGGTATCAACAACAAAGACCACTTTCATGAAAACGACCATCAGAACAATTTTCCGCGACGAGCGCCAATTCAGGTTATTTCTGGTAATGAGCCTAAGCTCCTTATTTGGCGTAGCCTTGATCGCTATCCGGATGTATTACGCAGATATTGATCTTACCAAAATCAGGACTGCGGAAGATTTTGTGCAAATTCGCGGGGGTGTTTCATTTTTATTTTTGGTGTGGAACCTGTTTTTAGCCTGGATACCTTACTGGATCGCGCTGAATATCAACAGGGTTACGAAACTGACAGATTCAAAACTGGCGATGGGTAGTATGCTGGCTGCCTGGCTGTTGTTTTTTCCGAATGCACCTTACATCGTCACCGACCTGCTTCACCTGAAAAGCCGCTCGCCGATACCGCTCTGGTACGACATGATGGTTTTGGTCACCTTTGCCTGGACGGGTCTGATGCTCGGATTTTTGTCGCTTTACGAGGTTCAGCAATTTTTGCAAAAACGATTGAGCGCAAAACTGGTCTGGGCGCTGATTACCGCAGCAATTTTCCTGGGTTCTTTCGGAGTGTACCTGGGGCGTTTTTTACGATGGAACAGTTGGGATGTGATCATGCGGCCTGCCACGCTTGCCGAAGCAATTATTTTAAACTTTTCCGATCCTGCAGGGTATGCTTCCACTTTCAATATCACAGCGGTTTTTTCGATATTCCTGCTTTTGGCCTACCTGGTGTTGGTGACCTTGATGGGAGAAACGAACCGAAGGTTTGAAAATAATGGTTGAAACCATAAATATTCGATCAACTGAGTTTTCACTCAAAATATCTGCGCAGATAACCCCGACATTCATGTCGGGGTCACAAGTTCAGCGAGATCGGTGGGAAACATAAATAAGGCTCACAGGTTCTGCGTAATCTGCGGGACTCCCTTTTTCACAACCATCCAATTTTTCACAACCATTCAATCTGCAAAAATCCACCTGATCCGTGTTCCATATTTCAACGAATGAAAATAGCTTCTTTACAAATGCCTTTCATAACGCCCCGTCTTTTCCAGGACAAGTATCCTGTACACCACGGTTTTCAAAACGGACTGTTCGTTGTGGTGAAAATGAACCATGCCCTGAGAAGAAACAGTTTGCTCACCCGCTGTATTCAATGCCAGTCGTTCCAAAAACAACTCCATCGCTTCCTCACCGGCAGCGCCTAGAAGTTCCTGGTAAACTCCCTGAACGATCACACTTTTCCAATTAGTCATATCCTGCATGGCATCAATCTGGAAACAAACGTTTGGATTTTTGCGCATCATTTCAATTTTCTGTCCTGGCCGGGAGTGCCCGTAAATGTAAGTGCCGTCGTAAGCAAAAGTTGTGGGGACAACGTAAACTTTGTCATCTGAAAAGCAACCAATCCTTCCGATGCGCTCTGTGTGCAGGAGTTGATCGATTTCCGCATGTCCAAGAATTCCGGTCATTGATCCTGATTTTTATTGAACGAATATTTTCATACACCAATAATAAAGGAATTGCCCCGCAGAATAAATGAGAAAAATCACTGGATAACTTAACTTTTATCATCAACAGAAAACCGCTTACTGACCAAACTCATTTGCTAATGTGACAAACATCATTTATATTCAATATTACAAAAGCTAGTTTTGCTATCTATTTGGTTATTTTTTACAGTAAAACAATGAAACAGCAACCTGAAAATCTTCCCGATAACAAACCTCCCAACGGAAAACCTCCATTTCGGCAAATTGGGTTTTGGTTATATTTTTTGCTGGCTGCTTTTTTGTTTTACCAATTGTTTTCCAACTTCGGCAGCCAGACTCCGATTGAGACTACCTGGAATAATTTTGAAACTACCATGC
>CAZKDA010000028.1:0-32163 GCA_964551455.1 uncultured Saprospiraceae bacterium | reverse complement strand
AAATCGCCACCTTCGGGTAGCTGCAAAACGTTAGCCACAAAAAAAGAAAAACTATCAATTTTCTCACGCTTTAAAAATTTTGTCATGACTCAAAAATCGATTTTACTGCTAACGGTTTTATTGTTTTCATCCAGTTTGTTCGGACAACTTTACGAGGTTGACTTCAACAAAAAAACAAGAAATTCAACCTTCATTGTTGAAGGAGAAGTTATCAAATCGGAATCATACTATGGAAGCGATAACGAAATTTACACGGCAAACGAGATTTTAGTTTACAAGACCTTCAAAGGAAACGACGTACCTGAACGATTGACTGTAATTACTCTTGGAGGAACAATAGGGAATGAAATAACGACTTGGACGCACCTCTTAGAACTCTCGTTAGGAGAAGCTGGGGTATTTTTTCTTGAACCTTCGAAAAGACCTAAACCCCACCAACTTGATTTTTCACAAAACTTTTTCAATGTTTATGCTTCAAGTCAAGGTTTCTTAAAATACATTTTCGATGATGGAAAGATTAGTGCATCTGCACCTTTTGAATATTATGCAAATATTACAGACGACCTTTACGAGACATTCAGGCAAAAGGTTGGAATTCCAACAATATACCTGGTGCCAGAATGGGAAGATGAAGAAAAATGTATAACTTATCTTTTTGAAGTAAGTCAGCCAAACCCTCAGTCTTTTTTAGAATTAGAAGCGCTTGTATCTGTCAAATCCACTCAAGGTCAGTTTTATCTGCATAAATCGTCAATAATAGCAGAATACAACTCAGATGTTTTAGGGGGAAGTATCATTCAAAATGAGGTTCTTGAAGCAGAATACATCGGGATATCTGCCTCAACCAATTATACGGTCTTTGCTACCGACCTGACCGCCAATCAAGTCAAAATAGAAGTAGTTTCCAATACTTCAGATGCTTTTTCGATGTTTTTAATTGGAGATAGTTATACCTCACTTGTCAAATTAAAGTTGACCCTCCAAGAACTTGCCGACCCTGGTTTCCTGCTTGATGAGACGCAGATGATACACAATAGTGAGTATTTTAATCCCGATACAGAAAGACCAGAAAGGTTTGAATGTATCAGAGTAGAAGGAGATTTTGAAGTAAAGATCGCTTGTTCACCACCGGTAATTACAAGTTTCACCACGAGTTATTTACCGCCTGATACTGTTCGGGCAGGAACACAAGATACGCTTACAATTAGAGGAATGTGTTTTGACACCATAAAAGGAACCTCCGAAGTTGAGTTTACAGATGCGAATACTGGACCGATACCTGTCAATTGGGTAGCTCCTTTAGATGGAGATTATGTACTTTGGTCAGATACACTAATTAAGGTATTAGTCCCTTCCGTTACAAAGACTGGAGTACCCAATAGTGCAGGGACAGGAAGATTTAGGATTAATAGAGGAGCATCAGGAATAGTAACGAGTACAACGGATTTATATATTCCTTTTGCAGCGACAAATCATGGAACTGGGACATTTAACAATCCTGCAAATAAATCACTCAAAATTTATGTCCCCAATCGGAACGGGTTAGGTGGTCAGTCTTTATATTATGCTTCGAATTTTAAAGCAGATACGAGTGCAGTAAATGCATTTGAGAGAGGGTTAGAAAAATGGAGATGTACTACTTTTATTAATTATAGGGTTCAGGATTCAACTGCTGTACCAGATATTTTCCACGCAGGCAGAATAGAATATGATTCACTTCCTGTTGGCGCAATTACAACTTTGGCATCAACAGGAAATATGACCTTTTTCTGCCCAGACTCCACTGGGTTCATTCCAGGTTCTGAAAGGCGAAGATTCACAATAAAGTTTAATAGTAATTTAAATTGGCATACTGATACCTTAATGCCAACCCCATTACCAGCCAATACTTATGATTTAGAATCAAGAGCTGTTCACGAATTAGGTCATGCCCATCTTTTAAACCATTCAAACAATTCAAATGACTTAATGTACTATACAGATGTCACTCCTCCTTCGGAGTACAGGCGTGTCATTGAGCCAAATGACAAAAGCGGTGGAAATTACATAGTTCAAATCAGCATCAACCCACCAGCATCCTGTCCAACTGCAATGACACCTCTAACAACTGCAAATTGTGGAGGCACGTCAAATGTAGTTGACCTTGGGAATAACAACTCTATCACCGTAACCCTATTTCCGAATCCCACCAATCATGAACTTCATGTTTTAATTGATGACCAAAATCTGAATTCGGTTATTGAATTTGAAGCAGAGATATACAATGTGGTTGGGCATAGAGTACTTCTCAATGATATTAATGAGAGCGATACTGCAATAGATGTTTCGGCATTACCACCAGGCGTTTACATACTCAGATTGAACCATGTAGGAAAACTTGTCCGAACTTTTAAAATCATAAAACCTTAAAAAATGAAAATCGTCAATTACTTGGTAATGCTGCTCATAGTAAGCAGCATTACTTCTTGTTCCTATAAATCCATTAAGCCGTCAGTTAATCAGGAAAACTTAGATTTTACCTGCGACGGGTTAATTTCGGCTGTAAAGGCGAATTGGAAACAACACAAAGAATTAAAATACTTTAAGTATGATGAAGAATTTTTAACGATCCTTCAAAGAGATTACCAAAATTGTTTTAAGACGCTTAAAAAAGTGGACATAATCAACTTGTTGGGAGAACCAACAGAAAATATAGAAAATGATTATGTTTTTTACTCATTAAATGAAGGGTGTATGGGGAAGTTGCCACAAGACTGTAAGGTCTTGTATTTTCAATTTAGAGAAAGTGACGGAACCGTAATAGTATATCTCGTTCAAGAACACAGCGTACATATTCATTATAAACAAAATTAAGAAGAAAATTCTGTAGCTAACAAAGTGCAAAACGGCAATAGCGGCTATGCGCCGCTACTGCGTTTGCACTGACCGTTAGCGGTCATTAAAAAACTGAAAACCTTGAGAAATAAAGGAATCAGAATATTATTTAGTTTATTTTTAGTTTTGGTTTATCAGGCTTTATATTCACAAGTCACAGAAAGAATTGAGGGAAGAATTATTTGGAATCTTACAGAAATTGAAGGCTTTTATGGACTTGAAGATTCACTTGTTCAAGTAATAATTGATACCTTGGAAAAGATGAGAATTCAATTTAAAGACAGCATTGAAATAATGGAAGGTTTTAAAGAATACGATCTTATTCAAGAAAATGGATTACTTTATTCTCCATGTAAATTTATAAAATCCGCCGATGGAAAAAAGTTAAGAATTTACTTCAATGAAAAAGATTATGAACAAGTCTTAGAAACTAACTGGTTCAATAAAAATAAGAAAGAAAAGATACAAACTTTCTTAACTATGGAAGCAAAGAAAGTTTTTGAAAGAACTTATATGTGCGAAGAAATATTAGAAATCAATCAAAGAAAATTGCCAGATGACTAAATTAAAACGAACCGGTAACAACACTGGCTTCGCCGGACCTGAAAGGCCAACAATGAAGCCAGTGGTACAACATCCTGCAAATTTAACAATGGCTCCTACTGTAAAGCGGTAACCACGCCACCCTCTCTTTCGGCAAAACAGGCGTGACACGCGTAAGGCAATACACTAAACCTGACAATATTCCGGATTAAATTTCACCCCTGTTCCAACCCCCTCCAAAAACATAATCACTCATTAAAAGCTGCGGCCATTATTGTAAGCATTTCACTTCATTAAATACCCATCCCTAAAAAAATCCCTCTTCGCCGGAGTATTTTGCGTGTGATTTCAGATATTTAATTCAAGTTGCATATTACCGCCAACTTGAAAAAGATGAAATATGAATGATAAATAGCCCGTCCCGTAAGGCGGGGATGAATAAACCAAAACAGAAAATTTATCATTCAACATTCATCGCTTATCATTTGCAATTTGCGCAGCAACTTGCGTTATTTGATTTTTTCAAAATAAATTTCAACTATGCTCAAAATCGAACACATCGGCATTGCAGTGAAGAATCTGGATCACAGCAACCGGCTATTTGAAAAACTGCTGGGGGAGGCGCATTACAAGGTCGAAAAGGTTGAAACGGAAGGGGTAAGCACTTCGTTTTTCAGGATCGGAGCTTCAAAGATCGAACTGCTCGAAGCCACTGGCGCCGATAGCCCCATCGCCAAGTTTATCGAAAAAAGGGGAGAAGGCATCCACCACATTGCTTTCGAGGTAGCCGATATTTATGCGGAAATGAATAGGCTAAAAAATGAAGGTTTTCAATTGATCGGCGAAAGCCCCAAGCCCGGCGCCGACAACAAACTGGTGTGCTTCTTTCATCCTAAAACTACGAATGGCGTTTTGATCGAACTCTGCCAGGATATTAAAAAATCCGCCGATGAATAATCCGGCGCTTTCGAACCCTGAATGCAAATGGAATTAGAATTCTACCACTACGCCATCGCCATCGCCGGAGGATTGTTTGCAGGTATCCTCAACACCCTGGCCGGGAACGGTTCGGCTATTACGCTGACCATCCTGACCGAACTCCTCCAGCTTCCGGGAAACCTGGCCAACGGAACCAACCGCATCGGTATCCTTGCCCAATGTACCATGAGCACCTGGACTTTTTACAAAAACGGGAAGCTGAACCTAAGCAGAGGGGGCGCATATATTATCCCCACAGTCGTAGGCGCCATTGCCGGGGTGATCGTTGCGTCGATGGTCAGCAATGAACAATTCAAAAGCGTTTTCAGGTTTTTGATGGTCTTTATGCTGGTGGTCATCCTCGTGAAGCCGGGCAGGTGGCTGATCAAAACCGATGTTACCAAAAAGGTCAATTTCTGGGTGACGATCCCCGTCTTTCTGGCCTTGGGCTTTTACGGCGGATTTATCCAGATGGGCATGGGCATCTTTTTTCTGGCGGCTATGGTTTTGGGTGCAAAGTTCAACCTGATCGACGCCAATATCATCAAGGTTTTTGTCGTCGGGGTTTACACCGTTTTCGTGATCGTAATTTTTCAGTGGAACGGCCTCATCGACTGGCGGATCGGTTTGATCCTGGCCGTAGGGCAAACCATCGGCGCATGGATGGCCGCTTCTTTTGCTTCCAATTATCCGAAAGCTGACCTTTGGGCGTATATTTTATTAGTGGTCGTGGTGGTTTTGGCGATTGTCAAAATGTTCGACCTGCACCTTTTGATTTTTCCAAACTGATCTTGTAACTATTCAGCAATTGCGATACCGACGGGAAATGAAAAAATAAAATGCCATCCCGCTTTTTCATAGAAAAAGCGGGATGCCTTTGAGTCTTCGTGGCAAAAAAATAAATATGCACGATATTTTTAAAAAGTTAATGCTGTTATAGGCTTCCGCCCGCATGGCGGGATCGGGCTGGAATGCTGAATAGTTACATCAAATCAAAGATTCTGATTACTGGAGTGAATTGAGCGATTACGAAAAGAAAGAGCTGGATAAGGCGATTTCGGAAAGCGAAGACGAAACCAATCACGTGAGCCATGAAGTTGTGATGAAAAAATATAAAAAAATAGCTAGGAAAGTAGTTTGGAGTAAAACTGCGGTTAAAAGACTTAATGAAATTGTAGCGTATCTTGAAAAGAATGCAGCAGAATCAGCAGCAGAAAAATTTGTAATAAAGCTCGATGATCTTATTGAAAAATTAAGCAAGTATCTAGGTGAAACACACGAACATCCTGTTGAAAAAAAATCCATTCTGCGTGAATCAGCGCGATCAGCGGGACACTTTTTTTATTTCCCGCAGAACTTGTGACCCCGACATGAATGTCGGGGTTATTGCGCATATCCACGCAGATTAGGAAGCTTAAATGGCTATGGTTGTACATCCTGTTGAAAAAAATAATAATTAAAAACCGGTTTTTGTAATCAGGCAAGTAGTCAATTTGCAATTAATACTATTTATAAAATTTTGACATTTAATAACCATATTCTATAACAACGTTTTCGTGCGTTTAACCTGACAAGTATCCTGAAATAGGAAGAAAGTCAAAGCAAAGAAATCTGTTAGGCAATACAGAATTGACAAATACAAAAAGCTGTATTATCGCATTCATGGAAGAAAAATATTGATTGTATTTTTGTTTGATCACAGACAGCATCCGGAAGCAAATCCTTATCAGTAAATCATCGATAACGATCACCTCCTACCCACCGATCTCCTCTTCAATTTTAGCAATGACATCGAAGGCGGCATGATAGGTTTCGTTCATGGCTTCGGCATTGTCCTTTCCGGCGAAGAGCGCCATTTCGCAGGTCTGTACGGTTTTCATAAAAAGGGAAATGTTCTCCGGATGCACCTGTAGCGAGTTCAGTTTTTCGGTGACGTTGTCTTTGGTCAGATCAGCGAGGGGAATGTTCAGCTTGTCGCAAATATAACCGAACAGAGCTTTTGAAACTTCATCGTAAAAAGCTTTGCTGGCGCCTTGTTCCAAAAATTTTCCGGCAAGCGAAAGCCGTTTTTGCGCGACCTTTTTGGCTTGCCTTCTTTTTAAATCCAAAACATCCAGCCTGCTTCGTTTATCTGCGATCTTCTTTTGGATCACAATGCCGGACAGCATCAACACGGGCAGCAAAAGCAGCGTCAGGAAAAGCCCGGAACCTAAAAAGCTGTCGGAAGCCCTTGTCAAATTTGTTTCCCGTTTGATGAAGCGGATATCTTCGGCGACAACAGCGCCCTTCGTAGAACGGGGGGATTGCCGTTTTTCCAACACACCTTTGCCCACCTCGACGTGGAAGTTGTTGGAATTCAGGGTGACGTAGCGCAAACTGTCGGTGTCGAAATAAGTAAATGCCACCGAAAGGTCATAATCTCCGGCTTCCTGCGGCAAGATGGTGTATTCATATACTTTTCTGAAACGGTACGCACCATCGTCTTCAAAAACCCTTTCCTCCATGATTTTCGGATCATAGACTTCCAGTTTTTCGGAAATCAAAAGCGGAGGTGCCTGCGTCTGTTTGACATCGCCATTGCCATTGATCTCCAGCCGGAGCAGCAACGCATCGTCGGTCGTCATCCGGCTGCGGTTGACATTTGCATTGATGCGGAATTTTCCCACGCCTCCCGTGAAGGTGACCGGCTTTCCAGGGGGCAGCGATTTTACATTGATGTGGGCGGCATCTGTATTGACGTTCAGCGCCGTCATTTTGGGTAAAAAGAAAATACTTCTTCGCTGGTTGGGGCTTTCGCTGTTGATGTAGAGTTGCATTTCCAGCGGATCGATGGTCAGTTTGCCGGCCTGCTGCGGGAAAAGCGACACCCGTTTTAAGATTTTAGTGCTAAACTGTTTGCCTTCGTAAACCTCTTTGACCACACGGCTATCGAAACGCCTGATGTCTTGAGCGAAAAATCCGGAATATTCTGACTCGGCGATCAGGTTATAGCTTTCAATGTTGCGGATTGTATAAAGTTTATAGTCCAACAGGATTTGCTCGCCGATGAACGCTTCTTCGTTGCTTACCTCCGCCCGGATAAAAACACCCTCGCTCATCTCATCTTCGAGGTCTTCGCGGGTGGTAGCGTCGGAGTTGCTACCCTTCACTACCTCAATAGAGAATGGTTTGGTGTAAAGTGTACGGCCATTGGCGGTAATGCGAGCTGCTCCGATAGTAAATTTTCCCACTTTGCGGGGTTGCAACACGTAGGAATACCCGCGCGATTCGCTCCGCTGCCCGTTGAATATTTGCATGCTGGTAGAAACACTCGGCCCGCTGATGACGGTGAAGTCTTTAAAATCGGGAGGAGTGAAATCCTTTCCATCTGCATTGTGAATGGTGAAAGTAGTAGTAAAGTATCCGCTCAGGATGATCTGCCGTGCATCCGAAGTCGCTTCAAAGCGAACATCGCCCTGTGCAACTGCCGGGGTTGCGAATACAAAAAATAAAATAAAAATGAAAAACTCACGGATCATCGGGGCTTTGCTTTTTCACCAAATTTTTATCGCGTTTCGGCATCAAAGCCTGTAAACCTTTCGCTTTTTCTGTGATGGCTTTGGTTTTGGCGTCGGCTCGACTGCCGGAGGTGTTTTTTCTTTCTTTTTCAATTGAGGCATTGCATCAGCTTCCGGATTCACGACGACCAGTATTTTTTTAGGTTGGGTTTCCAATATTTCATCTCCAACCTTTACGCTGGCGGGCTGGATGAAATAATTGCCGATCTCCTGTGGCTGGAGGTAGTATGAATAAGACATGTTTTGAGACACTTTGCCATTGACCATGCTGAAGCTAGAGGATTGGTTCGGCCCTCCCACCACGGTAAACCCCTCGAAAGTCGGCGGCTCGAAATAGCTGCCATGCGCATTTTCCAAAATGAATTTTACTTCGAAATAGTGACCCAGCGGTATGGAATCGCTGCTGACTTCAATGATAAATCTGGCATCCTGCTGCGCAACGGCCAGGTTCATTACAAAACCAAAAAGGATAGTGCTCAAATAAATCTTCATGTGAATTTGATTTTTTTTCTTCAAACAATTCAATGTAGTATTTCGTCGAAAAAAAGGTTTTCAATCGTGCCATCACAGGTTTTTGGGTTTCGGGTTGCAACTTGCAAGTTACAATATTCCTGTTCTGAGTTGTTAGTTTCGTAGCGTTAGTTTATACTTGTTCACGGATAAACCCGCCTGACGGCAAGGACAGGTTTCGGATTTTTCTTTTCCCGAAATTTTCAGTGAACAGTTATACCGATCCCGACACGTCGGGAATTAATTTTTATAATCCGAAACCCGCCTGACGACACGGGCAGGTCTATGCGGTGTCGTGTATAGCATTTTGGTGCTCGATACACTCTGATGTCTGACACTTACCAATCTTTATCGGATTTGGAAGGTTTGGAATCTTTTTTCCGCATTTTTTCCTGAACCTTCCGCTCTTCATCTTCCATGATCTCGAGCAATTTCCGCGCTTCTTCCTTGCTCAAATCCTGTTGTTGTTGCTCTTGCTGCTGTTGTTCCTCCTGTTGCTGTTGTTGCTCTTGCTCTTGCTCTTGCTGTTGTTCCTGTTGCTCTTGTTCCTGTTGCTCTTGCTTCTCTTGCTCTTGCTCTTGCTGTTGTTGTTGTTGTTGTTGCTTCTCTTGCTCTTGCTGTTGCAGTTGCTGCTTTTGAGCCAGCGCGAGGTTTCGTTTGGTTTCGATATCTGCGGCGTTCAGTCGTAGCGCATTTTTGTAAGCCTCTATGCTTTTGTCAAATTCCTGTTTGCCATAGTGAGCGTTTCCGAGGTTGTGGAACGCCTTTGATTTCACTTCGTTGTCATCGGTATTTTCAATCACCTGGTTATAATGGCGGATGGCTTCGTCAAACCGTTCCTGGTTATAAATGCTGTTTCCGAGGTTATAGGCGCCTTTTGCAGTAGATTTGGCTTCTAGCGATTTGCGGTAATTTTCCTCAGCTGCGGAATAATCTTTTTCCAAATAGTTTTCATCTCCTTTTCTCAAGTACTTGTGTGAGGATTGCGCCGTGGCGCTGTTCGCAGCCAGCCAGAATAATATGCAAAAAAAGCAGAATTTTTTGAAAGGGTTTTGCATGGTTTGATATGTTTTAAAAAGCCGCGTTTCAGTATATTTTTATAGTTACAACCGCAAAGAACGCCAGGAATTCGCAACGTTCGCAATGAATAATTTGTTGATCCTGCCCTCCCGCCCCGACACCGGTGTCGGGGCGGGATCGGGGTTGCGAATTTGCCAATAACCAATAACTCATTCAACTCAATAACTCAAAAACTCAGCATTCATTTTTTCTCCTTTCTGTCGGATCTGGATCAGCAAAACTAGCCGTATGGCAATATAATTTGCTTTTTATAAACGCAAAAACAAGGCTCATGTTTTGAACAAATCTTTCCCTTCCAGCCATTTGCTTTTCCGGTAGGAAATGAAAAATTCGAGCGTCAACAGGAATAATCCGATAGCCAGGAAATACTGGAAATAGCTTTCGTACTCGCTAAAAGATCGCTGCTCGATTTCCCGCTTTTCGATCCTGTCGATACTTTCACGAAGCGCGCTGCTGACTTTATCGCCCTCTATGAGATTGTAATAGGCGCCCTGGCCTTCCTTTGCCAGATCGCTGAGCATTTTTTCATTAAGGATGGTTCGCACGGGGTTTCCGGTATTATCGGTTTTTACACTTCGCTGTCCGGCGTATATAGTTGGGATATAACCGCCTTCCTGCGTTCCTACACCAACGGTGAATACCAGCAATCCGTTCTCGCCCGCTTTCCGTGCACGGTCGATCGCATCCTGGTCGTGGCTTTCGCCGTCGGAGATGATGATCAGCGCTTTGTGATGTTTATTGTCTTTTTCAAAAGATCTTTCGGCCAGATCAATGGCTTCACTGATGGCGGTTCCCTGCGTGGGAGCGAGTTGCGTGTGAATGCTTCTCACAAACAATTCCGCAGCGGCATAGTCAGTCGTCAGCGGCATTTGCAAATAGGCGTTTCCGGCAAAAATGATAATCCCGATGCGTTCTCCTTTTAGCGTATTGACGAGGTTGCGGCTGAAGTTCTTTGCCCGTTCCAGCCGGTTGGGGCTGATGTCTTCGGCCAGCATACTTTGGGAAATATCAAGCGCGATGAAAACATCAACGCTTTTGCGTTTTACCTTTTCCTTTTTACTCCCCCACTGCGGATTTGCCCAGCCGATGATCAAAAAAAACAGCGCAACCATCAGTATCGCAAATTTCAGCGCGTGTTTGTATTTCGACCAATGCGGTATGAGCCTCATCGTCAGTGAATGATCCCCAAACCGTCGAATGGCTTGTCTTGTGGCCAGCCGCATCAAAATAAAAAATACGATCAGCACAGGGATCAGCACCAGAGCATACAAATATTCTATATTCTCAAAACGAAACATTGTTCAATTAATCTTAGTGAGATTTAAGATACTAGACGTCAGACATCAGACAATAGTCGAGAGTTATGAGTTAAAAGCTATAGGTTATTTCATGACTTGTCAAAACCATTACACCAATTCACCACAACATCACAACACCACATCGGAGCGAATCCCGCTTTTTCGAGAAAAAGCGGGACGATGAAATCGGGAACACCAAAATACCAATTTCTTCAGCGCGAAACCTATCGTTTTGCACCTATAAATCAGGGAATGGTCCGGAAAACGGAGTATCGCAATAAAATTTCAAATATCAAAAACAGCAGCCCTAAAAATACAAAGCGATGAAATTCTTCGCTGTAGCGTTTTATGCTGGTGACTTCAATTTCTGTTTTTTCCAAAGCATCGATGTCTCTGTAAATGCGTTCGAGGCTTTCTTCAGAAGTAGCCCTGAAATATTTTCCGCCGGTCATTTCCGCGATTTTCCTTAAAAGCGACTCGTCGATCTGAACGGTTGCCAGACCGAAAATGTATTCGCCATCGCTTCTGCGACTCACCGGGGTAAGGGCTTTCCCTTGAGAACCTACCCCGATGGTGTAAACCTTGACGCCAAATTCGCGGGCGATTTCCGCTGCCGTGACTGGTTTGATATAGCCTGCGTTATTATCTCCGTCTGTTAGTAGGATGACCACTTTGCTTTTTGCTTCGCTGTCCTTGAGCCTGTTGATGGCCGAAGCCAGCCCCATGCCGATGGCTGTTCCGTCTTCCAGGATACCGCAGCGCAGTTCAGCCAGAAAGCCTTTTACGACTCCGTGGTCGGTCGTCAGCGGGCATTGGGTGAACGCTTCTCCGGCAAAAACTGCCAGGCCAATCCGGTCATGCCGCCTTTTATCAACAAACTCGGCAGCCACGCGCTTGCTCACCTCCAGGCGATCTGGTTTAAAATCCTGTGCCAGCATACTGCTCGACAGGTCCATCACCATAAATATGTCGATGCCATCTGCCTTGATGATCTCTTCTTTAAGCGTCAGTTGCGGACGAGCCAGCGCGATCACAATCGCCGTAAAAGCCAAAGCGCGGAGGATGGGAAGTATTCCGCGCAACTGCCCGCGCCAGCTTCCCTTTCCCGAAAGGGCTTTCAAGCTGGACATCCGTAGTTCGGGGTATCGCTGCCGGTGCCGCACAAAATACCACATCGCAATCAATGGCAGCAACAGCAACAGCAACAGCAATTGCGGATTGACCAAAGTGATATTTTTTAAAATTTCAGGCATTTATATAGTCCGTGGTTTGTGGTTTATAGCCTGCCTTTGCCGTCAGGCAGGTTCGTGGTTCACGATGATAAAAGTTATAGGTTAAAAGTCAGAGCAAAGACTTAAAAATTCATCCCCTATCATCCCTGTCACGCTTCTGGCGTGACTATCCCCTACAATCTCCATATTCCCAGTCATCTTTCACCTCCTACTATATTTTCATCAACCGGCTGCAATTTGGTTTTCAGGATGAAATCTTCGGCGAAAAGCATCCATTGCTCGTGTTTTTCGGGTGGCGGTTCGGCCTTAGCAAACTTAACGAGGTCAGCCAGTTGGAGCATTTCTTTTAGATTGCTTTTCAGGTTTTCATCAAAATCTATATGTTTCAGGTCTCTGAGAATTTCGTCGGTGGTCGATTCCAGAGCAAGAGTATTATAGCGGTTTTCGATATACTCGCGGATGATGTGCGAAAGCTCGCTCTGGTATTCCTTGACCATGCCTCTTTGCCACAGTTGAGCGTCCTTTAGTTGTTCCAACTGTTCGAGCGCTATTTCATGTGCAGGCCGTTTTTGAATAACAACTTCTTTGGGTTGGCCTTTGTTTTTCGACCTTTTGGAAATGAAAATACCCAACCAGATCAAACCGGCCAACACCAGCAGGCCAATGATAAAAGGCAGAAAATCCTCGAACTTCAAAGGCTCTGTGATGATGTCTTTGATCGGCGCCAGTTGCACGGTATCGGCAGCAATATCATCGCCCAGCGGCGAATCTACGAGCAGCATGATCTTGTTGGTGGCGCGGGTATAGGTTACGGAGTTGCTTTTTTGAAAATGAAAAACGATAGGATTGATATCATAAACACCCGCTTTCCAGGCCGTCAGTTTGATTTGGGTTTTTAAAGTCACCAGGCTATTGTGAACGAGGGTGTCCCATTGTGAGATGCCCAGCACTTCAAGCTGCCCGGGGTCTTTGTCAGGATTTTTGGCATCCGGTCTTGCAAAAACAGAATCGAGCAATGACAGGTCGATATGCGTTACTTTTTCAGTATCGGGATATTTTGCTTCCACGTGAAAAACAGCATGATCGCCGATGAGGATCTTATTGTTTTCAAGCTTGGCAGATACGGAAACCTGGGCCATTCCGGCGCTCACCGAAACCAAAAAAAAGATCACTGCTGTTATCCGGAATTTCACGTACAATATAGGTTTGTAATTGATCAAAAGTATTTGGTGTCTGGTATCTGGTATCCGGTATCCGGTTTCCCGACTTTGTCGGGATCTACGCTACGCTTCGATCTGATGTCTATCGTCTAAAGTCTGATGTCCCATTTATTTTGAGCGTTTTTTAAAAAATTTCAAGAGCGCATTGACATAAGGCTCGTTGGTGTAAATGCTGATGGTATCCGATCCGCTTTTTAAAAATGTCGTTTTGAAATAGTCGTAATTCCTTTGAAAAGCTGCGGCATATTCCTCCCGAACGGAAGCCAGCGAAGTATCCAGCCAGTGGGTAGCGCCGCTTTCCGAATCGACAGCGCGGATCAGCCCCACATTGGGCAATTCCGTTTCGCGGGGGTCGATCATGTGGATGCCAACGATGTCATGCCTTCGGGCGACGATGCGCAGGGCATTTTCGTAGCAGGAGGCAATAAAGTCGGAAAGCACAAAACAGATGCTACGCTTTTTGATGACGTTGTTGAAATATTCCAGCGCTTTTCCAATATCTGTGCTTTGGCCGGAAGGCTCGAAATTGATCAACTCGCGAATGATCCGCAAAATATGCTGCTTGCCTTTTTTCGGGGGAATGAATTTTTCGACATCATCAGAAAAAAACAATACGCCAACCTTGTCATTGTTGTTGATGGCGGAAAATGCCAGCACCGCGCAAATTTCGGTGAGGATCTCGTTTTTCATCTGGTTGACGGTTCCGAAATAAGCCGACTGGCTCACATCGATGAGCAACATCACGGTCAGCTCTCTTTCTTCTTCAAATATTTTTACATGCGCTTCGCCGGTTCGAGCCGTTACGTTCCAGTCGATGTTGCGGATATCATCGCCGTACTGATAGTTTCTCACTTCGCTGAACGACATGCCCCTTCCCTTGAAAGCGCTGTGGTATTCGCCGGAAAATATATGGCTGCTCAGACCTTTGGTCTTGATCTCTATTTTTCTTACCTTTTTGAGTAACTCACTGGTTTCCACAAGTCTATGAATTTATTTCCCGGTTGTAATTTTTAACACCAAAATACCACATCGGAGCGAATCCCGCTTTTTCTCGAAAAAGCGGGACGATGAAATCGGGAATACCAACTCGTGCCTGCCCGACTGTCAGGCGGGCTGAGCTTGTCGAAGCAAACACCATAACACCATAACAGGTCAGTTGACCAGGTGTTGGAGCGTTGCGTATTCTTTTAAAAAAGGCTTCAGCTTTTCGTAAGGTACTTTTACCTTTTGGCGCCCGTAAACCTTATCGAACCCGGTGCAAAAAGTGATGCCGTCTTTTTGGATCAGAAAATGGGAAAACTGCTGGGAGGCCAGCCATTTCCTGAATTCAAAATCGCGATAGCGATGATGTTTTTCAATATCGTTTTGATGAAGAAAATTGGAAACAAAACGGTCGCAATCGAAATCTTCAGTAAACAGGTCTTCGAATAAAACCTCCCTGCCGTTTTCCAGATCGAAATTCAAAGCTTTGCTGTGATGCTCCGCATCCCATGAATTTTCAAAATTCAACATGCCGCTGATAAAACGGCCATCATAAAAAGCTATGTCGTACCATGCATAGGCACGAACCGAAGCGCGGGACAAAATTCCGGCATATTTTATTTTATCCGCCTGTTGTCGGCAATCCTTTACCCAAAGCTCCACGAAGTCAGCCATCCGGCGGTTGAAATTATTGTTGGAAATCTTTGGGAAAATAAAATGGTAGCTGGACGTATAATCGGCATATTCCACGCAATCGACTTCGAGGTTTACCACTTCTGAAAACATGGCAGGCGTCCTAAGCCCGTTTGTGTTGTAAAAGTTTGCCAGGATGGTGTTTTCATCACTAAAAACGCCGTCGAGTTTCCCGGCATCCTGGTTTTTGTCGTTGATCAAAACAATGCTGAGGTTGTTGGCTTCCGTGATCTCTCCTTTCAACTCGTAGCTCATGGTTTCATTTTCAAAGCAGGCATTGCCCCTGAGTTCGTTCCGGCTGGTCTTTTGCAACAACATATCGACTTTTTTACCGAAAACGGTGCCGTTGTAAACGCGGATCCACTTATCATCCCCGCAAGGGGTTTTCGACAAGTCTTCTTTTTGGATGCGGCTGAGGAACATTTCAAAGCCGATTATATTGTCGTTGTCGCTCCAGTCGAGGTATAGGTTTTCGGCATCCAGGCTGCCGACGTACTGGCTGGTGATGTTGCCCTTTTGATCGACTTCCAGCAATGTCAGTTGGTTGGCTTTCAACTCGCCATCGAGCCGGAGTTGTTCCCTGCTTTTCAGGAAGGTCAACAAGCCTTTGCAGGACTTTCCGTCGTAAGCCAGCGCTATCGCAATGTCATGAACATCGTCTATGCGTCCTTTGTAATGATGGAGCCATTTGATCTTTTTGGGTTTTGAAAAAAAACTATAAACGGTCTTTTCCACGGCGGTGGTCTGAGCATTCAAAGCTATGCAGCACATTGAAAAGAACAAAACGGAACCCAACAGGATTTTCAAATTTTTCCCGATCATTTGGCATACAATATTTAAGGAACTTCCACAGAATTCAGAATGCGATTGATGATGTCTTCCTGCGTGATGTTTTCCGCTTCGGCTTCGTAAGTCAGGCCGATGCGGTGCCGCAACACATCGTGGCAAACACTGCGCACATCCTCCGGGATCACGTATCCCCGCCGTTTCAAAAAAGCATAAGCTTTGGCAGCTAAAGCCAGATTGATGCTTGCCCGCGGAGAGCCGCCATAGTTGATAAGTGGTGAAAGATCGGAAAGCCTGTATTCGGCAGGCTGCCGGGTAGCAAAAACGATATCGATGATGTATTGCTCGATCTTTTCATCCATATAGACTTTTCGCACTACTTCCCGCGCCCTGAGAATGTCTTCCGGCGTGACCACCGTTTCGGCCTTTTCCAAAGTATCTTCCAACAAATTGAGCCGGATGATCTGGCGCTCTTCTTCCTTATCCGGGTAGTCGATCTTCACTTTGAGCATAAAACGGTCAACCTGTGCTTCCGGCAAAGGATAGGTTCCTTCCTGTTCGATGGGATTCTGAGTAGCCAGTACCAGGAAAGGCTCTTCGAGCTTAAAAGTATTATTGCCGATGGTCACCTGTTTTTCCTGCATGGCCTCCAGCAAAGCGCTTTGTACTTTTGCGGGAGCGCGGTTGATCTCATCGGCGAGGATGAAGTTGGCGAAGATAGGCCCTTTGCGAACCGTAAATTCATTTGAACTTGGGTTGTAGATCATCGTTCCGATAATATCCGCAGGCAGCAGGTCGGGGGTAAATTGTATCCTGCTGAATTTGGCATGGACGGCGGTGGCCAGCGTTTTTATGGCCAGCGTTTTTGCAAGTCCCGGAAGGCCTTCCAGCAGTACATGCCCTTTGGCGAGCAAACCCAGCATGAGCCGCTCGATCATGTGCTTTTGACCGACGATGACCTGGGCAGTGGCTTCATTCAGTTTTTCAACGAAAGCGCTTTCAATATAAATTTGTTGGTTTATCGCTTCTATATCGACAGATTCTTGCATGAGTTTTTTATTTGTTTGAGTACAAACCGGTTAACAAAAAAGACAAAAACAAATGTGAGAGTATGTATAAATTTTCATGATTGTGCGAAAGTGAGCAAATTTAATTCTGAACAAGGCAAAAAACGTCCCGCTAAAAGCGGGAGAAGGTACGGCGTCCCGCTTTTTGAAAAAAGGCGGGATTAACGCAGTTAAGAATAAAATTGGCCGCTTGCAGCCGACCTGTCCCGCAACCAGCGGGATTGATGGAAGTTTAAACATACTCTGAGGTTGCCCGGAACTTTTGGCGAAAACAAGCCCCAAATTTCCAAAATTTTTGGGAGAATCCACAAAGTTATTGTCTTGATTGAAAATCAAATTGATTTTTTAGTTCGTAATGCTGTCAGGAATTTAGAAATTACGATTTATCGTTATATATTTGGTAGGTTTTTTGATGAAACTACTATTGAGGTACAACCTCCAAAATCACACTAAACGAAACACTCCATGACATACACTTTCCATCAACACCAATCCATCCAGGTAGTCAAAGTTGAGAGTTTGCTCAATGAAATGACCAACAACGAAATTCTCGATCAGGTACAGCTTTATATTGAAAAAGGCTACAACAATTTTATTGTCGATTTGTCGGAATTGAATTTTATGAACAGCGTAGGGCTAAACTTTTTGTTGTCGATGATGAAAAATTCAGAAAGATCGGGAGGCTCGCTGGCGCTCGTCAATGCCAACGATCAGATCATCGGGCTGCTGGAAATCACCAAACTCAAAAGCCTGTTCAACCTCAAGCCTTCGGTGGAAAAAGCCCTCCAGGAATTTAAGGGAAATTGAGGCCGAATTTCAGAAAAAAAATTACCTTTGTGTACCTGGCAAGTTTTTAATGACCTGTCGGGTTTTTGTATTTTTTGTACCTTGATGAATTAACCCGTATCCGTTTTTTCTCAAAAATAATTTCATGGCAATTGATGTAATCTTAGGGCTTCAATGGGGCGACGAAGGCAAAGGCAAAATCGTTGATTACCTCGCCGACAGCTACGACATCGTGGCGCGATTCCAGGGTGGCCCCAATGCCGGCCATACCCTCAAGTTTGACAACCAAAAATTTGTGCTGCATACCATCCCCTCAGGTATTTTCAGGCCAAAACTCATCAACCTCATCGGCAACGGCGTCGTGATCGACCCCACTACGCTGGAAAAGGAAATCAACAATATAAAAGATTTTGTGCCCGACATCAAAGACCGGTTGCTGGTGGCCAAAAAAGCCCACCTGATCTTGCCCACTCACCGCTACATCGATGCAGCTACCGAAGCATCGAAAGGCATCGAAAAGATCGGCTCCACGCTCAAAGGCATCGGCCCGACTTATATGGATAAAACCGGCAGGAATGGCCTCCGCGCCGGTGACGTCCAATTGCCCGATTTTTTAAAAAAATACGAATCACTTCGCGAAAAGCACCTTCATATTTTAAAGCTCTACCCTCCCTTCGATTTCGATCTTAAAGCAGAAGAGGAAAAATGGTTTGCGAGCCTGGAACTCCTCAAATCGCTGCAAATGGTTGATGGCGAATATTTTATCAACAAGGCGCTGAGGGCGGGAAAGCGAATACTCGCCGAAGGCGCTCAGGGCAGTATGCTCGATATTGATTTCGGCACCTATCCTTTCGTCACCTCCTCTAACACGATAAGCTCCGGAGTTTGCAACGGACTGGGCGTGGCGCCTTCCACCATCGGCGAGGTGATCGGGATCTCAAAAGCCTATTGCACAAGGGTCGGCTCCGGTCCGTTCCCGACAGAACTGGAAGACGAAACCGGCGACCTGCTGCGTGAAAAAGGAGGCGAATTCGGCGCTACTACCGGACGGCCACGACGCTGCGGTTGGATCGACCTTCCGCAACTGGCCTACACGATCATGCTGAATGGCGTCACCCAACTGGTCATCACCAAAATCGACGTACTCAACGATTTTGAAACTATCAAGGCGGCTACTCATTACGAATACAACGGCGGGCAGCACGATCAACTCCCTTATGATATTTGCAATATCCCGGTGAAACCAGTGTACAAAAATTTCGACGGATGGCAAACCGGCCTCGACGGCATTACAGACTACGAAGAACTACCACCTGTAACCCGTGCTTATATCAAAGCCCTCGAAAATTACCTCAAAGTTCCGGTGTCGATGATCTCAACAGGACCGGAAAGAAAGAAGCTGGTGCTGAAAAAAATCGGCGTTTTTAATTAAAACACATTCCACCATTTTTTTTCTTTGCGGCTGATCTGCTGGGATTTTTTCTGCAATGCGCCGAAGCCTTCGGGAAAGCCGTCCTCTGTATTAAAATCGAGGATAAGCGGGCGCCCAGCGTTGTTGCGGATAAAATAATCGAAGAGCAGGTTTCGCGCTCCGCAGCGTTTGCCTTCGGCTGATTCGGGGCTGAGCAGGGTGAGTAAGGTTCCATGTGTAAAAACGAAAAAAGCAGCCGTAAGGAGGGTATCTTTTTCGTTGACAATCCCCGTGGCAAAACCCCAGCCGCGATGCAGGGCATTGTACATGATCCGTTGGTAGGCGTGGAATGTAGCTTTCAGCCCACCGGATTTCGATGAATTTTCTTTAAAAAGGTCTGCGATCTTTTCCGGCTTCAGGTTGGTAACCGGTTTCAGCTTGTGCCGTTTGGAGTTTTCAAGGCTAGATTTAAGCGGTTCCGAAAAATTGCTCCGGAGCGTATCGTAAGGGCTTTGCAGGGAAAGGCGGTAATTGTTTTTTTGTTGAACATCAAAATTGTGGTTCTGCGGCAAGCGGATCCCGTTTTTGTATTGGATGCCGATGCCTTCATAACCTTCGGGTACCGCTTCAATGAAACTTTCCATTCTCTTTTGCGAAAGCAGATGGATGGAATATATCCCCGATTCGTTCAGCAGCGACGGAAAATAACCGGAGTAGCCGGATTTGCTATGAAATAAAGGAAGAACGGATTCATAATCACCTTCCACCAGAGCGTCCCATTCTTTCGACAAGCAGTCGAGATACCATTTATAACCAAAAACATTTCCGTTGACCGCATAATGAACGCAACTGTTCCATTTCACTTTGTCCAATGCTTCATTTTTTACCAACCGTATTTCCATGTTTGTCCGGGTTTATTGTCCAAAAGTAATGTTCCTCATTGAAATTGCTTTGCAAACCGGCTTCCCTTTTTAACAAAACTCAAAGAATTGATTTTGGTTGTGTGATGGCTGGCTGATTTGGGTTTTGAGGAACCCTGCGCAAACTATATTTTATACAACTTTATTTTATTTCCTTGATAATCGATTCAAGGTCATGAAGTAGATTGGGGATATCTTTGGTTGCAGTTTCCCAAACTGTATCGAGATCAACATCAATATAATCATGAATCAGTTTATCGCGCATCCCGGCTATTGCTCTCCATGGAACATGAGGGTATTTGTCTTTCAATTCTTCACTCAATCGTTTAGTCGCTTCTCCGGAAACTTCAATTTTTCGAATGATGGCATCCTGCTTTTCTTCGTCAGCCAGAAAATCTTCATAAGCGACCTCTTCGAGATACTGAATCACTTTTGAAAAGCACTCCAGGATATGGTCAAGGTATATTCGGTCATCCTTTTTCATTCGTAGATGGTGATGAGGTCTTTGGCAATATATGCTTTCAGCCGGGGATTTTTCAAACTGTTCTCTGTAACCAGATCGATCTGAATACCAAGCTTATCGGTCAATTCCTGTTCTATCTGAACTAACTTTAGAAGACTTATCCTTTCCTTGAATTTGATGAGAATATCCAGATCGCTTCCTTTTTTATTCTCACCTCTGGCAAACGAACCGAAAACGCCTATCCTGTCAGGTTGGTAGGGTAGCAAATATTCCAGCAACTTGGTTTGAAGATTTTTATCCATGTACTTCAATTGTAAATTCAGCTAATTTAACCGATCACTTTAACCGGTATGAATAGAATGCTTTAAGTCAGAATGAAAAAAGCATCCTTCAGGATTTTCAAACACTAAATATACTGCTTTTTTCAATTGCCGGAAGCCTTTTAAAGCTAATGTAAGTTAAAAGCACGAAAACGTTGTTAGAAAATATTTGTTTTCACATACTGTTTTTTAACAGAATGTTCATACGTTTAACCTAAAACTTACATGAACCCAATAAAAACCTCCTGGAGTGTTAAGGCTCAAAAAATCATTTTCAGCATTAAACTATCTTGCTCAAAACCAGTTGCAATCTCGATCCTTTTTTGAAAGTTAATTAGCTTTGCAAAAGCACAATACCAATGACAATGAAACTCAGATTCAAAACCAATATAAATTGCGGAAACTGCGTAAAGACCGTCAGCGCATTTATCAACGAAGTACCCGCAATCGAAGCATGGACGGTCGATACGGAAAATCCGGAGAAAATACTCACCGTAAGCGGTGAAAACATCAAAGTCGAAGCGATCATCGAAGCAGTTGAAGACGCCGGTTTCGATATAGAGCCGATAGCCTGACCTGCTATGCCGGGATCACCTTTTCGTACAGCGGAAAATCTGCCACGAAAGTCTGGATTTCCGCTCTGATCTTGTTGTGCAAGGCATCGTTTTGAAGATCGGAAATAATAGCGTCAATCCAATCCACCACCTTTAGGCAATCTTCTTCTTTAAAACCGCGGGTGGTGACTGCTGCCGTACCGATGCGGATACCCGAAGTGACAAATGGCGACTGCGTATCAAAGGGAACCATGTTTTTATTGACGGTGATCGCTGCTTTTTCCAGCGCCTGTTCGGCGTCTTTCCCGGTCACGCCCTTCGACCGCAGATCGATGAGCATCAGGTGATTATCGGTGCCGCCGCTTATTATTTTATAGCCTTTCTGCACAAAAGCGGCAGCCATGGTTTTGGCGTTTTTGATCACCTGTTTTCCATATTCCTTAAATTCGGGCTGTAACGCCTCGTGAAAAGCAATGGCTTTTGCAGCAATCACATGCTCCAGCGGACCGCCCTGCATACCGGGAAATACCCCGCTGTTGAGTATGGCCGACATTTTTATCGGAGTACCTTTTTTGGTAACGTTACCCCAGGGGTTATCGAAATCTTTTCCCATCATAATGATGCCTCCGCGCGGTCCTCTCAAGGTCTTATGCGTAGTAGAAGTGATAATATGGCAATGAGGCAATGGATTGTTGAGCAAGCCGGTTGCGATCATTCCGGCGGGATGAGCAATATCGCCGAGGAGGATGGCTCCAACTTTGTCGGCGATAGCGCGGAAGCGGGCGTAGTCCCAGTCTCTGGCATAAGCTGATGCCCCGCAGATGATCAACTTGGGTTTCACTTCGAGTGCTTTAGCTTCCACCTTGTCCATATCGATGACGCCGCTGTCTTCTTCAACGCCGTAAAAATGCGGGCGATAAACTTTCCCGGAATAATTGACTGGCGAGCCGTGGGAAAGGTGACCGCCATGCGACAGGTCAAACCCCAGGATTGGATCGCCCGGCTGGAGCACTGCTAAAAACACAGCGGCATTGGCTTGTGCGCCGGAATGAGGTTGCACGTTGGCGTATTCCGCGCCGAACAATTCTTTGAGGCGGTCGATGGCCAGCAGTTCGATTTCATCGACAAATTCGCAGCCGCCGTAGTATCGTTTTCCGGGATAGCCCTCGGCGTATTTGTTGGTCAGGCAGGTAGCCATGGCGTTCATCACCTCCTGGCTGGTGAAGTTTTCCGAAGCGATCAATTCGATTCCATTGCGCTGACGTTCCAGTTCCTTAGCGATCAATCCGTAAACTTGAGTATCTTTTATCATGCTGTAATAATTTAATTTGGCAGTTGATTTGACTAAAAAATAATGAATTATAAAAGTAAGATTTGATTTTTTTAAAAGTTAAATTTAGGATGAAAAATCAAAGAAAAAGTACCTTTTTGTAAAATCCGGCGTAACGAATTAGAGTATGTCTAAATTTTCATGATCGAGCGAAAGCGATCAAATTTTATTATGGACAAGGCAAAAAACGCAGACGTACCTGGAAGGTACGGCGAGGCTTTTTAACGCAGTACAGAATAAAATTGGCCGTTTGCAGCCGATTGATGGAAGTTTAAACATACTCTTAGACCAACATACAACTTTACCATTCTCTGGCATAGCCAAATTTTCAACCAATAACCGAAACTTCGCAAACTACCTGGCTTCATTGTTTTGAGCAAATGACCATGGTGCCTGGGGCATTTTTAATTCCGACATACTTTTTTATATTTGAAAATATCTTTGTTGCCCATGAATAGTTTTACTTACCGGTTAATTATTTTTCTGCTTTTTTTCTATACCACCGGCTTATTTGCCAAAACCGACAAATACCGCTGCATGTGGCGTGAAGATCCCGCAACCTCGATGGTCGTTGGCTGGAACCAGGTGAGTGGCCATTCTCCCGTTTTGTATTACGATGTTACAGATCACGGTGATGATGTCGAGGCGTATCCTTTTTCACAAAAGCCCGACCGGGTGATCCATGCCAAAGATATGCACAACCATTTTGTGCGCCTGAGATACCTTTTGCCAAATACAACTTATTATTTCATCATCCGGGACAGCGAAGGAAACAGCAAGCGGATGTCTTTCAAAACCGCTCCTGACAACCCTTACGAAAGGCTTTCGATCATCGCCGGCGGAGATTCGAGAAATTACCGCGATGCCTGCCGCAAGGCTAATCTGCTGGTGGCGAAGCTGCGACCTCATTGTGTGGTATTTGGCGGCGATATGACTGGCGGCGACCGTGGCTTTGAGTGGCGCAACTGGTTTGATGATTGGCAAATGACCATTGCTCCCGACGGACGTATGACACCTATACTTGCAGCTCGTGGCAACCATGAAGCCTCCAACAAATCAATTGTCGATCTGTTTGATGTCCCATCGGAAGACGTTTATTATGCTTTGTCTTTGGGCGGCAATTTGATGCGGATTTACACCTTGAACTCCTTGATTTCAACTGGCGGAGATCAGAAGATCTGGTTGCAAAAAGACCTGGAAGTTCATCAGCATTTTGTCTGGAGAATGGCGCAATATCACTATCCCATGCGTCCCCATACTTCCAAAAAAGCAGAACGAAATACCCAGATGCACAACTGGGCCGGCTTGTTTTATGAATACCAGGTGAAGCTGGTTGCCGAATCGGACGCGCATGTAGTGAAATGGACTTTTCCCATCCGGCCCTCCAACGAACCGGGAAGCGACGAGGGTTTTATCCGGGACGACAAGCGCGGGACGGTTTATATCGGCGAAGGCTGCTGGGGAGCGCCGCTGCGACCCAACAACGACGACAAAAAATGGACGAGGAACAGCGGCAGCTTCAACCAATTCAAATGGGTTTTTGTGGATATGGAAAGGATCGAGATCAGAACCATAAAAACCGACAATGCCGAAAAGGTTGCTTTTGTAAATCCCGGCGATATTTTTACTGCTCCGGCCAACCTCGATATCTGGAAGCCCAACAATGGATCGGTGGTCATCATCGAACACGATAAAGGGGGCATCAACAATCCCGTGATCGCCGAAGAAAGCAAACTCGAGATCATCGACTTCTCCACAGCGCTTGCCGGCGATGAGGTTGCCATTCGCTGGACTACTGAAAATGAAATGTCCGGAAAAGAGACTTTTGAGGTGCAGCGAACAATGGATGGCAACAACTTCCAAACAGTAGCTTTTATCAATGGCGCTTCCAAACAAAGTAATTGTTACGAAGTCATCGACAAAGACTTCAAGGGTAGCCCGGTTTTTCTATCCTACCGCATCAAACATATCCCTCCGAACGGAAATCCAAGAGTGACCCCCGTGGTTGAATTTATCGAAACAAACCAACAGTTCCGAAAGCTCAAAAAATTATACACCGATCCTGCAAACGGCCTGGTTCGCGCCAAATACTCCGTACCTCAAACCGCCAAAATAACAGTGAAACTTACAGATCACCAAAACAACATTTATACTTTTGAAGAATACCCCAACCAACGTGCCGGCAACTACCTCCGCTCCATCGATATGCGCCGGATGCCATTCGGGAAATACCTGTTGACCATCAAGGTGGACGATGGAATCCTGGAGGAGTATCTGATCTTGAAATAGGGATTTTAGATACAAGATTTTGGTAAGAAAATAATGAGCTATAGGTTAAAGGTTTTGTACCCCATAACCTATAGCTCATAACGCCTAACCCTCATCAATACCGATAATAATCCGGCTTGTAAGGCCCTTCTTTTTTGACACCGATATAATCGGCCTGGTCTTGTGACAGCTCTTCAAGTTCGACGCCGATCTTTGCCAGGTGGAGCCTCGCAACCTGTTCGTCAAGGTGTTTCGGTAAGGTATAAACTTTATTTTCGTAATTATCGGCATTTTTCCAAAGCTCGATCTGTGCCAGGGTCTGGTTGGTAAAAGAGTTGGACATCACGAAGGAAGGATGCCCGGTAGCGCAACCCAGGTTCACGAGGCGGCCTTCCGCCAGCAGGATCACGTCTTTTCCGTCGATGGTGTATTTGTCCACCTGCGGTTTGATCTCCACTTTCGTGTTGCCGTAAGCGCGATTCAGCCAGGCCATGTCGATCTCATTGTCGAAGTGGCCGATGTTGCAAACGATGGTTTTATCTTTCATCATTCTGAAGTACTTTTCATGAATGATATTTTTGTTGCCGGTAGCGGTTACTACGATGTTGGCTTCCTTGATGGCGTTTTCCATTTTCTTCACAGCAAAGCCATCCATCGCAGCCTGGAGTGCACAAATCGGGTCGATCTCCGTGACGATCACCCTGCAACCCGCGCCTCTCAACGAAGCAGCAGAGCCTTTCCCCACATCACCATAACCCGCAACTACTGCCACTTTTCCAGCCATCATGATGTCGGTAGCCCTTCGGAGCGCATCCACGAGGGATTCTTTGCAGCCGTACTTGTTGTCAAATTTTGATTTAGTGACCGAGTCGTTCACGTTGATAGCGGGCAGCGTGAGGGTGCCTTTTCTTTCTCTTTCGTAGAGGCGGAGAACGCCGGTGGTCGTTTCTTCGCTGATCCCTTTGATCTCTTTGGTCAGTTCGGGGTATTTGTCGAAGACCATGTTGGTCAGGTCGCCACCATCGTCGAGGATCATGTTCAGGGGTTTACCATCTTTGAAAGCAAACAAGGTTTGCTCGATGCACCAGTCGAATTCCTTTTCTGTCATACCTTTCCAGGCAAACACAGGGATATCGGCAGCAGCGATAGCAGCGGCGGCGTGATCCTGCGTAGAGAAAATATTGCAGGAAGACCACGAAACCTCAGCGCCCAGTTCCATGAGGGTTTCGATGAGAACGGCAGTTTGGATAGTCATGTGCAGGCATCCGGCGATGCGGGCGCCTTTCAGGGGTTTTGAAGCGCCGTACTGTTCGCGTAGCGCCATCAATCCCGGCATTTCGGCTTCCGCCAATTCAATTTCTTTTCTTCCCCAATCGGCCAGGGAAATGTCTTTTACTTTGTATTTCAGGCCAGTTTGTACCTTTTCCATTTAATAATATTTTTATATGTTTTCTGAAATCGACTGCAAAATTACGATTTAATTTTTTAGTATTTTAAAAAACTTCTTTTTCTAAAAGTTGAAAATTGAGTTTGATACTCCTCAAGAAAAAAGGGGATAAGGTGATCGTAGGGGATGTAATATATCCGGCTTCACCTGTGAAGCCTATCCCCAATCATCCCCCACTATCCCCAATCAACAATCCCCAGCCCGACAACGCGCAGCAGCGAAACTAAAAGTGAAAAAAATCCGTATTTTAGCCGCCGAACCGATACGGGATCAATCATTTTCTAACGAAATCAATACAGCGCAAATGGCTCAAATAAGAATCGCATTCTGGAACCTGCAAAACCTCTTCGATTCAAAAATTTCAGAGATCGCCGATGATCTGGGCTTTACGGTGGAAAGCGGCTATACCAAAGAGGTGATGAACCAGAAAATTGAAAACCTCGCAGCGGTTATCAAGCGGATGCACGGCGGTAAAATGCCCGATCTGCTGGGCATCTGCGAGATCGAAAACAAGACCCTTGCTGAGCGGCTGATCAAAGCCACCGGCCGGAGCGATTATAAAGTAGCACACATCGACAGCCCGGACATCCGCGGCATCGACACTTCGCTGATCTATTCCGGCGATGTGTTCGAGTTGGATGGCACCCCGGAAGGACATCTCGTGCATTTGAGGTACCGCACACGCGACATCTTCGAAGTGCCGCTGAAGGTAAAAGCCAACAACGCAAAACTCGTCGTGCTGGTCAACCACTGGCCTTCGCGCAGCCAGGGCAAGTTTGAGACCGAGCCGTACAGGTTGACCATTGCCAGCCATTGCGGGCGGCTGGTGGATCAGTTGCTGAAATATCCGAAAAACGAGTTTGAGGCCTTGCCCGATACCGAAGATTCGCTGGAAAAGCTCAACGAACGCTGGCACCGAAACGTGCTGCTGATGGGTGATTTCAACGACGAACCTTTTGACCGCAGTATCATGGATTTTTTACAGGCGTCCAGCGGGGAAGACAACCTGGAGGAGCCGATCAAAAAATCTCCCCGAATGAAGATTCCCAGCGAAGCGGCTTACCTCAACAAACAGGCTTACCTGTTCAATTGCATGTGGCCAAAGCTGGGCATTCCCGATGAAGGCACGCTTTTCTATTCCGGCTCCGTCAACACCATGAACCTGCTGGATCAGTTTATCATTTCAAAAGGATTGTACTACGGCATGCAGGGCTTGAAACTCGACCAGCAATCAGTTGAGATTTTCAGGCCATCTATCATGGCCTCCGGAGTAAAGAAGCGCCCGCGAAAGTTTGAATTTGATAAAAAAGGGATCAAAACCAATGGTTACAGCGATCATTTTCCGATCACGGCAGTTATCGACCTGGTTTGATACGGAAAGCCTTTCGCGACGGAACGCGGATAAAGCAGATGCGACGGATTTTTACGGATTTTGTTGGAATACCGGATTGAAAAAAACATCTGCGAAGATGACGCAAAGGGTTGCAAGATTTGCCGCTCCGTGTTGTCAGCGTACCTTATTGATTTGCGCAACTTCTCAAAAGCTTGTTGTCAGCAACTGATTTTTCATCCTGTCAATCCTCATAAGTTGAGGCATGTTTCTTGCAAATGGTATCAAAATATCCCATTTCTCACAAAAACATATTTATGAGATTGACAAAACACATTATCCCGGCACTTTTATTTTCCTTTATTTTTATGCAATTTTTCTCATGCAGCGTTTCCCAAAAAGCGCTAAGTCAGGAAGAACTCATCATCGGAAAGTGGGTGCTTGAATCGGCCAGCTTTGAAGGAAAAGTGGTCAAAGCGGAAGTGCTCGGCGGGAAAATTTCTTTTGAATTTACCAAAGAAGGCTTTGCAACATTCCAGACTTCGGAAGGCCAGCTCGAACGCGGGCGCTACCAGATCCAGTCCAACAAACTCTTTGATCCCGACAGCCCCGAAGAAACGCCTGCGGATATTGTTTCCCTCACCAAAGAACACCTCATCATGGCGATGGAAGAATCCGGCGATCGGGTAACCATGCGCTTCGTACCGGAACCCCGATAACTACTGGGCTTACAAAAAAATCTTTTGAAAAAAAACCTCTTCCGAACTATTCGGGGGAGGTTTTTTTGTGTTTGGCGTCACAATCCGATTCTGTTGAATTGTAAACATCAACGCTGAACGCAGCAATACATTTCAAAACCCATTTGATCGAAATTACGCAACAACCTGGTCGAAAAAAGGGGAGTGTTTATATTGGACAAATCTATTTTTGAACCTGTTTTAAAATAGAAAAATAACCGACCCTTATGAAAAAACTAAATGGACTGATACCGATCTTATTGCTGTTTACTCAATTCACCTTCGCACAGTCTGTGGGAAATATCTCCGGCTCGTTAATCGATGCTGAAGATCAGGCAGTGGATTACGCGAGCGTCGTTTTATACACTGCCGCCGACAGTATAGTGGTAAAAATGGAATTGTCGGACGATGAGGGGAATTTCAGTTTTGTAAATATCCCGGAATCAAAATACTGGATTGCGGTCAGCTATGTAGGTCTTCCTAATTATTACAGCGAACACTTTGACGTTTCGGGGGATACGGAACTCCCGGCGATCCGGCTGGAGCCTGCTACAAACGAATTGTCGGAGGTGACTGTCGTTGCCCAACGGCCATTGCTGGAAGTGAAACCCGACAAAATGGTGTTCAACGTTGAAAATAGCATCAATGCCGTCGGCAGCGATGCGCTGGAGCTTTTGCGGAAAGCGCCCGGAGTGGTGGTGGACAACAACGACAATATTTCCATGTTAGGCAAATCGGGGGTTCTGATCTACATTGACGACAAGCCTTCGCCGCTTCGGGGAGATCAACTGGCGGCTTTGTTGAAATCGATCCAGGCCAGCGAGATCGACAATATCGAGATCATCACCAATCCTTCTGCCAAATACGACGCTCAGGGTAGCGCCGGGATCATCAACATCAAGCTAAAAAAAGACAAGCGCCTTGGCGCCAATGCCAATTTCAACCTGGGGTTTTCAAAAGGAGATTACGCCATTTACAATGGCTCCGTGAGCGCCAATTATAAAGCTAAAAAGTACAACCTGTTTGGAAATTACAGCTATAGCGACGGCGAAAGCGCCAATTTTATGAATCTTTACCGTTTGCAAAATGAATTGGTACTCGATCAGAAAAACAACCGGTTCAACGATTGGGATAATCAGAATTTCAAAGCTGGGATCGACTTATACCTGAACCCAACCAGCACGCTGGGCTTTATGGTGGACGGCAACTTTTCCTCAAATGTGCGTTCAGGTGACAGCCGGACTGAGATCGGAATGGTCGAAGCAAAGGTCATCGATAGTGTGCTGATCGCGCAAAGTAATAACAGAGGCGGTCAGGACAACATCAATTTTAATATCTATTACAGCATTGGCGACGGCAAAGACAAGCTCACCAGTTTTGATGCCAGCTATGGCATGTACCGCAGCGACGGACGGGAATACCAGCCCAATTATTATTACGATCCGCTGGAAACGATCATGCTGACCAAAAATGTTTTCCGCAATGAAACGCTGACCGGCATTGATATTTTTACATTTAAAATGGATCACGAAGCGCCGCTTTTGAAAGGGAAACTGGGTGCGGGTTTGAAATCCTCTTATATCACAACCGACAACACGTATAACTTTTTCAATGTATTTGAAGATACCGGCTCGGAAGAACTGGATATCGACCTGAGCAATCAGTTTGTCTATACCGAAAATGTGAATGCGGTGTATGGAAATTATTCGCAGCAGGTAGAAAAAATCGGTTTTCAGCTTGGGTTGAGGATCGAGCAAACCAACTCCGAAGGAAATCTGACCAGCCAAAAAGAAACGGAAAACGACCAGGTGAAGCAAAACTACATCGACTTTTTCCCCTCCGCCGGAATGTCGTACAAGTTGAATCCGAAAAACAGTTTTCAACTGTCGTACAGCCGCCGTGTGAATCGTCCGAATTACCAGGATCTGAATCCGTTTGAATACAAACTCGATGAGTTGACCTACCAAAAAGGCAATCCCTTTCTCAACCCGGAATACACCCACAATATCCAACTGACCCATACTTTCAATTACAGCATCAACACCAGCATCGGGTATAGCCGCACCAACGATTTGATCACAAGGATCACAGATACCATTGGCGTCAAGGGCAGTTACATTACCTGGGAAAACCTGGACGTGCAGCACAATTACAACCTCAGCGTCAGCGGCTCGGTTCCGATCACAAAATGGTGGAGCACCTATACCAGCCTAACAGGATTTCATACCCGAAATAAATCAGACGATATCGATGGCAAAAAAGTAGATCTCGGCGTGTCAACCTTTAATGTTTACAGCCAGCAGACTTTCAAACTCCCCTGGAAGCTATCGCTGGAAGTTTCCGGATGGTACATTTCCCCGTCGATATGGGGCGGTACTTTCCGCATGGACTCACAATGGAGCGCGGATGCCGGCATCCAGAAAAAATTGTTCGGCGATCGCGGTGTGCTCAGGATTTCCTACAGCGACATTTTCGGCACCAATCAATGGCATGGTATCAACCGGTTCGGGGCGCTCTTCATGGATGTCGGCGGCGGTTGGGACAGCCAGCGCATCCGAGTCAATTTTTCATATTTACTGGGCAACAACCAACTGAAAAGCCAGCGCAGAAAATCCGGTCTCGAAGACGAATCCCGAAGGATCAAAAATGATTGAGTAGTCTGGTCGAAAGTTTTGGTGTATTGGTGTATTGGTGTATTAGTGTTTTGGTATCTGGCATCTGAAACCCGCCTGACTTGTCGGGCAGGTCTATTCTCTGATGTCTGACGTCTCTAAAAGAAGTTTCATATAATTCTGAATATTGCATGATAAGTCAGTTCGCCAGCGGGCTGGCTTATTTTTTTAAGAAAATGATAAAAGCCGATAGATTTGAAAAGCATATCCTTTTTGCTAATTTTGTGCAAAAGATCGAGCATCCGGTTCAAAAATAAAAAGTCCTGATAATTACAGTATTTCGGTACATTTTTCAGATTCTTAAGCCGGAAGAGAAGCGGGAAAAAACAGGACATAGTAAATGTTTCGGGTGTATTAAAATCATACGATTTGATTTCGGATCTTCGTTTCAAGTTGGCAATTAAAATCATTAAAAAACCAGGTTTATGAAATCAAGGGATATTTTTATTATAGTGACAATTATTCTGGCGCTGTTATTATTGGCAACTGGATGGTGGGCTTTTAGCCAGCGAAGCGAAAATCGTCAACTCGAAAGCCATAACCTGAAACTCACCAATGAGATCGGTTCGCTGGAAGAGTTGAAAGCAGATTTGCAAAATGAAGTCGATAGCCTGGAAATGGCTTACGAATCGCTTTCTTTGGAAAATGATTCGCTTTCCAATTCACTTTCCGATGCTTATTTGCAAATTGATAAACAAGCAAAATCGATCGCAAAGCTCGGCAGGATCAGCAATTCCTCCACCGCTGAAATATCCAACCTGAAAGCTGAAATCCAGTCCTTACTCGAAGCTAAGTCTATTTTAGAGAGTTCCATCTTACAGTTGCAAGCTGAAAATGATTCGCTCAGAGTAAGAACCGGATTCCTGGAAGAAAACCTGGGGACTGCAAGAGAGGAAAATGCAGCCCTCGCCAACCTCAACCGCACCATGCAAAACGAGATGGATCGGCTCACGCTGGCCAATTTCAAGGCAACGGCATTCCAGGTGGAAGTCGAGCAACGCAAATCAAAAGCAACAGCCAAATCGAATCGCGCCAAAAGGATACTCGTTAGTTTCGACCTCACCAATGTTCCAAATATTTATCGGGGGGTGCGTCCGCTTTACCTG